>DHNF01000045.1:6225-19467 GCA_002409375.1 Ruminococcaceae bacterium UBA5423 | reverse complement strand
CGGTTTATTGTTAAAAATATAGAAATAGCTTTACAGGGATTTTTTTGCTTCGCAGGGCGGGGAAGGGAGGAAGGCTGTCGCCTGCCGACCGACGACAACGTAGCTAAACGGAAAAAGTCCGGGAAGTATTCTATGTTTTTAATGAGAATCAGTATTAAAACACCCGCTGGATAATACTGGCAGGTGTTTTGTTTCGTTAAAATTATTAATTTGATTTAATTTTGATAGAAAATGTTGACAATATAAGAATTTAGATTTAGAATAGATACGATTTCATATGGAGATTTTAATCTCCGAGGTACAGGTGCCCGGTAATACCGGGAGAATAGGGAAGCGGGTGAAAATCCCGCGCGGTCCCGCCGCTGTAAATAAGCGATTTCGCTGCTTTTATAAGTCACTGGAGTAATTTGGGAAGACAAAAGCAGTAAGCTTTAAGCCAGAAGACCTGCCTGTGCCGTGTCCCCCTCTACGGAAGATAGAGCCGGCATAGTGGACAAACATCTTTTTGTGATGTTATTGTGCTGCCTGCTCTTTAGCAGGCAGTTTTTTCTTTTCGTTTGGGGATGGAAATCAAAAATTTGGGGAATAATTTCCCATCGAAAGGAATTGGTAAAATGAAAGGTTTTAAAATCAGACACAAGGCTTCTCTTCTTTGCGCTTTGCTTTTGGCTGCAATTATGATTGCAGGGTGCAATAGTGCGCCGCAAAGCAAATCCGAACCATCCGGCATAACCGTGGACAATGCAAACAATGAGCAGGTAACCATTGCGAATGAACCGCAGAGAATTGTGGTTTTGCCCATTTGGGAGGCCGAAATGGTAATAGAACTAATCGACACAGACAGGATAGTGGGATTGTCTCCTTTTATTGATTCGCCCGCTACTTCTGTATGTGCAGAAAAGGCTGCCGATGTTAAGGAGCGTGTTTCAAGTAATCAGGCAGAAAAAATTCTCGCATTGCAGCCGGATTTGGTTTTGTTAGATACCTTTAATGATTTTGACGGGTCTTTGACCGCAACATTAAAGGAAGCGGGAATTACCGTTTTGACGCTGGAATCCCCGATGTCATTCGAGCAAATTAGTGACAGGATAGATATTATTTCAAAGGCTGTTTTTGCCCCTGAGAAAGGGCAACAAATAATTGAGGAAATGCAGCAGCGCCTCGATTCGATAAAGCAAAGGGTTAAAAATGTTGAACAGCGCGTCAAGGTGATGTATTACGAGGATTATTACAGTGAAGACGGGACAAGCGATGGTATGCTGTGCGCTTACGGACCGGGTTCAACATTTGATGAAATTGCATCTGCGGCAGGTGCTGTTAATGTTTGTACCGCCCAAAACTATTCTGCCGTAAGTAAGGAAACCGTACTTAATGATTGGAAGCCGGAGCTGCTTATTGTTCCCAGCATTAAATATGACGAAAACTTTAATGCAGTTGACGATCAAGGTAAGACAATAATATCAGCTATTAAAAATGATAAAATTTTGATCTCGCTTCCGGCTGTAAAGAATGATCGTTTATATGCGCTGCCCGATAAATACCGCGGTTCAACCTCTCACTATATGGCATATGCAGTGGAAGAGCTTGCCAGGGTATGCTATCCGGATTTGTTTGAATAATGGAGTTGACTCTATGAAAAAAACAAGGGTAGCGCGAATAGGGTTGTTGACAGTTACTCTTATTGGAGTGTTGAGCCTGGCAACTGTTGTTGTGTTATCGATTTGTGTGGGCAGTACATCTATTCCTGTTTTAGATGTAATTAAATCGTTCCTTGCAGCGTTTGGGCTTATCAAGCGCGAATCGATTGAATTGTCAGTTTATATGTCTGTTATTGCATTGCGGCTGCCCCGTATATTATGCGGGGTTCTTGCCGGCGGCGGTCTTGCCGTTTCGGGTACTGTTATGCAGGGTGTGTTCCGCAATCCCCTTGCCGATCCGGGACTTTTGGGTGTGTCGGCGGGAGCGGGTTTTGGAGCTCTGATTGCGATTGTGTTGGGTTTATCGTATTCGTTTTTTTCATTGCCTGCAGCAGCCTTTGCCGGCTCGCTTGCTGCAGTTGCAATTATTCTTGGAGTATCCTTTGCGGCGCGCGGCAGCACATCAACTGTAACCTTGGTTATGAGCGGTATGGCAGTGAGCGCACTGTTCAGTGCGTTTACCTCATTGCTGCTGACTCTTTCAAATGAATATCAGGTCAACAAATACATTTTTTGGACAATGGGCGGCTTATCTAACAGGCGTTGGGAGCATGTTTATACAATGCTTGTACCGGTAATGATGTGCACAGTGGTTTTGCTTTTGCTTGCGGGCAGGTTGGATGTGATGATGCTGGGTGACGAACAAGCTCTTGCTCTTGGTGTTGACAGCGGCAAAAACCGTGTGGTTATGATAATATTGGCATCACTTTGCACAGCTTCGGTTGTTTGCGTTACAGGTCCAATTGGTTTTGTCGGGTTGATGATTCCGCATATCCTGCGCCTAATTGTGGGACCGTCACATCGCAGACTTTGTATCTCATCATTTTTTTTTGGCGGTGTTTTTCTCACGGTTTGTGATACATTGGTGCGATGGATATCAAGTTTTTATTTTCGTGAGTTTTCGGTAGGCATTGTTACCGCTTTTATAGGAGCACCCTATTTCTTATTTTTACTTATCAAAAAAAGAAGTTCTTTTTTATAAAAAGGCTGGTGAAAAGACAATGCCAAAAGTGTGTGTATCTGCAAAAAAACTATATTTCAGCGTTCAAAACGGACAAACAGAGCTTTCAATATTGCGCCATGTTGACATTGATGCTTACACCGGTGAGTTTGTCGGTATTGTAGGTCCGAACGGAGCCGGAAAAACAACATTGCTAAAAGCACTCGCGGGATTTTTGCGTGTTAAGGGCGAATTGTTGGTTAATTTTAACGGAGAGCTGCAACCAATAAATAAGATACCGGTTTATGAAAGAGCAAAGCAAATGTGCTTTATGCATCAGGATACATCTGTTCCGTTTGCATTTACCGGTCGCGAGGTTGCCGCAATGGGACGACAGCCATGGCAGGGTCGCTTTTCAAGTCCGGGTGATGCAGATAGAAAGATTGTGGACGAAGCACTGCGCCGTGCCGATTGTTATGAGTTTGCCAACTCTTATGTTCAAAATCTGTCAGGCGGAGAAAGGCAAAGAATAATGCTGGCGCGCGCACTTGTTCAAAACACTCCGACTTTGCTGCTTGACGAACCCACCTCAAGTCTTGATATACGACATGCACAAAAGGTGTTTTGTCTTTGTCGGCAACTCGCCGAGCATGGGCACTGCGTTATTGCTGTGTTGCATGATTTAAGACAGGCTGCCGAATGGTGCAACCGCCTTTATCTAATGCACCAGGGTGAAATCTTGGCCCATGGGGCAGCCGAAGAGGTTTTGACACCAAATAACATAAATGGGGCTTATGGCGTTGGCGTTGAGGTGTTTCGTAACCCGGCGAACAAATGGGATTATTTTGTGAAATAAAAAAATTCTGTTGACAAAAGTGGTGTATGGGGATATAATGATAAAAACGAATAAACCTATGAGTAAGAGTAGTAAGCATAATATGGGCGTTTTCAGAGAGTTGCAAAGGGTGGGATTGCAGCAACGACAGTTGTGCTGAATGGACTTACGAGGGCAATCCGAAACGTATATATGCGGATTAGGTGCGACGGGAACTCCACCCGTTACAAAGGGAGCGCGTATGATGGTGCGCGGAATGAGTGCGCTTGTGTAATGCAGGCGAATTCGGGTGGTATCGCAGGAGTATAGCTCTTGTCCCAATATTGGGGCAAGAGCTTTTTTGGTTAATAAGGCATTTTGCCTTTGGTTATAAATTGAAAGGAGAAAACAAAAATGAATTCAAATCCCTATCGAATCTATCTTAATGAAAATGAGATGCCGAAACAGTGGTATAATATTCGTGCAGACATGAAAGAGCAGCCCGACCCGTATTTGAACCCTAAAACTCTCAAACCGGTGGGACCAGAGGATATGCTGCCGATCTTCTGTGAGGAACTGTGCGCCCAGGAAATGAATATCAGCGACCGCTATATTGATATTCCTGAGGAATTGCAGAATTTTTATAGGATTTTTCGTCCGTCTCCGTTAATTCGCGCATACAATCTTGAAAAAGCATTGGACACCCCCGCCAAAATTTATTACAAATTTGAGGGCAACAACACCTCGGGCTCGCACAAGCTAAATTCGGCCGCCGCGCAGGTCTACTATGCTAAAAAGCAGGGACTTTCAACCCTTACCACAGAGACGGGAGCTGGACAGTGGGGCACTGCATTGGCGATGGCATGTTCACATTTTGGCATGGACCTTACTGTTTATATGGTAAAAGTAAGTTTCGAGCAAAAGCCTTTCCGCAAGGCGGTCATTCAAACCTTTGGAGCTGATATAATTCCCAGCCCGTCTGAAACCACCGATGTTGGACGCGCAATTTTAAAAGCTCATCCGGGAACAGGCGGATCATTAGGATGCGCTATTTCCGAGGCAGTTGAAGCTGCACTTAATACCCCCGGCTGCCGCTATGTCTTAGGCTCGGTTCTTAATCAAGTTTTGCTGCACCAATCAATTATTGGACTTGAAAGCAAAATTGCAATGGAAAAGCTGGGCGAATATCCTGATATTGTTATCGGGTGCGCCGGAGGCGGCTCCAACCTTGGCGGTCTGATGGCAGCCTTTATGAAGGATAAGCTGGACGGAACACGCACAGACACAGAGTTTATTGCTGTTGAGCCAGCGTCATGTCCGTCGCTGACACGCGGTCGGTATGCCTATGACTTTTGTGATACCGGGCATGTAACGCCACTGGCTAGAATGTACACTTTGGGCAGTGACTTTATTCCGTCTGCCAACCATGCGGGTGGGCTTCGTTATCATGGCATGAGTCCAATACTTTCAAAGCTGTATAACGACGGATACATGAGAGCTGTTTCTGTTGAACAGACCAAGGTGTTTGAAGCCGCAACATTTTTTGCAAAGCATGAAACCATATTGCCGGCTCCCGAATCTTCTCATGCAATTTACACAACTATTGACGAGGCAATCAAGTGCCGCGAATCAGGCGAGGCGAAGACAATTTTGTTTGGTCTTACCGGCACAGGATATTTTGACATGAATGCCTATACTTCTTATCTTGAAGGCACGATGTCCGATTATATCCCCACTGACGAGGATTTGCAGGCCGGATTTGATACCCTTCCAAAAATTTAAATCTTATTGATCGGAGCGCCGGGGATGGCGCTCCTTATGACTGAAATATTTTTTTAACTGTATCACAATATGCGCACCTATTTTGCAAGATTATAAAAATCTACTTGCAAAATAGGTGCGCATATAATAGAATTGTAATGCTTTTTTAATTGGTGAGTATATGCAGTGTAGTATGAAAAGGAGCAAAAGAACCATGGCGGATGTGAATCGCGGTATAAAAGAGCGGGATGAACGTATTCGACAGTTAAAAATTGAGTATCAAAAGTTTAAAGAGCGGCATCTTAAGCTGGATATGTCGCGAGGAAAGCCGGGGCCCGACCAGCTTGATCTATCGCTCGGTCTGCTCGATTGTGTCAACGCCCGTGATGGGTATATTACCCAAGATGGGGCAGACGCTCGGAATTACGGCTTAATCGACGGAATTTCCGAGGCCAAGACGCTGTTTGCCGAAATACTTGAAATGGACAAGTCCCAGATAATTGTCGGCGGAAATTCCAGCCTTAATATGATGTTTGATTTTATTACAATGGCATATTCGCACGGCTTTTCCCCGTCCGAACCGTGGTCAAAACAAGGCGAAATTAAATTTTTGTGTCCGTCTCCGGGATACGACAGGCATTTTGCAATTACCGAGTATTTTGGTTTCAAGCTTATCCCTGTTGATATGACGCCATACGGACCGGATATGGATCAAGTTGAGCGCTATGTCCTTGACCCGCTTGTCAAGGGCATTTGGTGTGTGCCTGTATATTCCAATCCTGAAGGGATTACCTATTCGGACGATACTGTGCGCCGGTTTGCATCACTTAAGACCGCTGCGCCCGATTTTGTTATTATGTGGGACAATGCGTACTGCCTGCACCATCTTACCGATAATCATGACAAGGTATTAAATTTATATAAAGAAGCCGCCGCTTGCGGCAACCAGGACCGTGTTGTGACATTTGTGTCCACATCAAAAATTAGTTTTCCGGGCGCCGGCGTCGCTGCTATGGGCGCAAGCCCTCAAGTGATAAAAGAAGTCCGGCGCCGCATGTCATTTCAAACCATAGGATATGATAAAATTAACATGCTAAGACATGTGAGGTTTTTCCGAGATTTTAATGGTATCTGTGAGCATATGAAACTTCATGCCGCAGTTTTGCGTCCAAAGTTTGATGTAGTATTGTCTTTGCTTGAAAAAAATCTTGGCGGCAAGGGCATCGCTTCGTGGAATAATCCGCGCGGCGGCTATTTTGTTAGCGTAAATCTATTGGATGGGTGCGCTGCTAAAACCATTAAATTACTTAAAGAGGCGGGAGTAGTGATGACTCCGGCCGGGGCTACATATCCATACGGAATTGACCCACACGACCGCAATATACGTATTGCGCCAACATATCCGCCTATTAGTGATTTGCAAATGGCCATGGAATTGTTTTGCATCTGTGCAGAGCTTGTTTGCCTTGAGTCTATTAATAACATACAATAATTCAAGAGTCCAATATTGACTTTTACAATTCCAACTTATATAATGTTTACTATTGGTATGCGGGAGGAAGTACCCCTCGCACAAATAGCAGCCATAGGAGGACAAGCCGATGAAGCGAACTTCAAAGCCCGTATTCTTCATCGTCGCACTGTTGATACTGGCACTGGGCTATACAACGATTTTTGGTGTATACGCTAATTACGGCGACAGGCGCGATACTTATATTCGGGGTGCGGCAGATATCCGGTTGGGAATTGATATTCAGGGTGGTGTTGACGTTACATTTGGCCCTGAAGGAAATGTGAAAAACGTTACCGAATCACAAATAAACGGTATTAAGGACATTATTGCTCAGCGTTTGGTGGGCAATAATATTACCGATTATGAAATTTATGCGGATACGACCAATAATCAGGTTATTGTGCGTTTTCCCTGGAAAAGCACTGAGGAAAATTTTGATCCGAATGCCGCTATCGATGAACTGGGAAAAACGGCTTTACTTGAATTTTATTTAGGAAGTGAAACCGAAACCACGACCGACAAAGACGGCAATACGATTGAAAGCCCTAAGGGTACTCCTATTCTTACAGGCGATGATGTTGATTCTGCATCGGCAATGTACATTACCGAGGACGGAGTAAGCAGCCCAGTCGTACAACTTAAATTGAAAGATTCCGGTCGGAAAGCTTTTTCTGATGCGACAAAAACGCAATATGAGAATAACGGAACAATATCAATTTGGCTCGATAATCAGATGCTTCAAAACCCAAGCGTCAAAAATCATATTTCTGAAGGCGTGGCTGTTATTTCAGGCGGATTCTCTGATTTTTCAGAAGCCTCTCAAATTGCAAACTTAATCAATTCGGGTGCTCTTCCGTTTGGCATTGAGGTTAAAAGCAATGGCGTCATTGACCCGACATTAGGAGTAAAATCGCTTGACATAATGGTGTTAGCAGGAATCATTGCTTTTATTATAGTATCATTATTTATGATTTTATATTACCGCTTGCCCGGGTTTGTCGCCGTAATCTCACTTTTAGGACAGGTTGCCGGGTCGATTGCTGCGGTTTCAGGCTACTTCAGCTTTATCCCAAGCTTTACATTGACATTGCCCGGTATTGCAGGCATCATTCTTTCAATCGGTATGGGTGTTGACGCCAACGTGATTACCGCCGAGCGCATTAAAGAGGAAATTCGCGCCGGGCGTTCAATTGACAGCGCTATTGCCCGCGGCTCGAGCGAATCATTTTCTGCCATAGCCGACGGTAATGTTACGGTCATAATTGTGGCCATCATATTGATGGGTGTGTTTGGGCCACCGTCTGGATTATGGGCAACCATATTAAAGCCCGTGCTGTTTTTATTCCCGGCATCAACAACCGGCTCAATTTATTCGTTTGGATATACTTTGTTTGTAGGTATAATTTTTAATTTCTTAATGGGTGTAACGGCATCACGGCTGATGCTTAGATCCATAGCCCGTTTTAAATTCTTGCGAAAACCCTGGCTTTTGGGAGGTGAACGGGCATGAAAAAATTTAATTTTGATTTTATAGGAAAGCGTAAAACTTTCTTTGCAATATCTATTGGAATTGTTTTTGTCGGGCTTTTATTTAACATTTTCTTTGGAGTCAGACTGGATATATCTTTTAAAGGTGGTACGCTGCTCAAGTACAGCTACCAAGGTGCTTTAGACAGAGAAAAAGTTGAGAGCTTTATCAAAGAAAAGACAGGCATGGATGTTAGCGTACAGCTATCGGAAACAACAGCCGATAATCAAGAAGTTTTAAATATCTCTATGCCTGAAGCTATTTCGCTTGATGACCAGAAATCATTGGATAATGAACTTAATAAAGAGTATAAGGATTTTAATATTGAACGGCTTAATGTCAACTCGCTAAGTCCGACTATGGGCAGACTTTTCTTCCTTAAATGTCTTGTTGCGATTGCGTTAGCGGCGGTGTTTTTGGTTATTTATGTTGCAATTCGTTTTAGGAAAATTGGTGGTATATCTGCGGGTGCAATGGCACTTGTGGCTTTACTGCACGACATTTTGGTTGCTTATTTCGCATTTGTGATTTTCCGCATCCCGCTAAATGATAATTTTGTGGCAGTAGTATTATCTATTTTGGGATTTTCTCTTAACGATACAATTGTTATTTATGACCGAATTCGCGAAAACCGTCGTAAGATGGATAAGACCAATTCCATTGGTGAAATTGTCAACGTGAGCATTAACCAATCTTTTACTCGTTCTTTTAACACCAGCCTTTGCACTTTCTTGGCCGTTAGCACTGTTGCTCTTTTAGCGCTTATCTATAATCTTGAATCTATTACCAGCTTTGCTGTTCCTATGATGATAGGCGTTATTTCGGGATGCTATTCCTCAGTTTGCATATGCGGTCCGCTTTGGGTAATGTGGAAAGAACATCGGCAGCGCAAGGATGCATTGCTAAAAACCAAATCAAAGCAAAAAGCATAAAATTATTCTTGGAAAAGGGCGCGATGGAGGCATCGCGCCCTTTTTAACTCATACCAAACAATGCGTAACACCGGTGACGGTCGTTCACCCCGTTGATGATGCAAAAGACGACATAAAACACTGGACGAAAAGGCCAGTATAAACTATAATGTGAAAAACAAATATGGGGGATTGGGTCAATGCAGCAATGGATTTTGAATTTGATTGAAAATTATGGTTATATAATTGTTCTTGTACTTATTTTGGTGGAAAACATATTCCCTCCTATTCCGTCAGAGGTTATTCTGACTGCCGGAGGGTATTTTACAACAAAAGAAAATTTAAATTTAGAGGTTTGGGGTGTGGTGCTGGCTGCAACGGCAGGATCCGTGTTAGGTGCCGTTTTGTTATATGCCGTGGGACGATGCTTTGGCCCTCAGCGACTTGAGCACATTCTTGACGGACGCATAGGCAGAATTCTGCGCCTAAAAAGTGACGATGTAAAGCGCGCGCAAGGATGGTTTGAAAAATACGGAAAACTGACTGTGTTTTTTTGCAGGTTTATACCGGTAATTCGCAGCTTAATTTCGATACCGGCGGGAATGGCAAGCATGAAAGTACCAATTTTTTTGTTGCTTACTACTATCGGTACCTTTATTTGGAACATTGTGCTGGTTTTGCTCGGTGCAGCTGCCGGAGAATCTTGGGAAAAGATTGCCGGCATCATGGGCGTTTATTCAAAAGTCGGTGTTGTTGTGCTTGGTGTAGTTGCCATAATTGGTATAGTAGCTTTTTACATCAGCCGTTCACGAAAAAAGAAATAAAATATTATACTTCACTGTCAAAATCGCCGCGAAAATGCTTTATACAATCATTAAATTTATATCTTTGTTTGTATTCATCGCTACCCTTTTTGTTGTTGGAGGTATAAGTGACATTTTTTTCACCCTTAATATAATGTATTAGAATTATTATTGTCGTAAATAATACTAATATTATTAAAGGACAATAATCTGCATAATTAAGGGCATGGAAAGGTGAACTAAAAAATGGCAAGTGAAAACAAAAAGATAAAAAATCAGCAAAAGCCGGTTGAAAAACATGATATGGCAGCGTGGGCAAATACAAAAGTTCGCAAAAGATTTTCGAATGTAAATATACCCGACGATTTTCAATCGCTTAATGCCAAGGAATATGTCGATAGCAATCAAAAGTGAAATCACAACCGCCCTGTTTCGGGCGGTTGTGATTTTTTAATGAGAATCAGTATTAAAATATATTTTGTTCGGCCAGCTTTTTGTAACGCTCATAACGCTCGGCGGCATTGCTTTGAGAAAGCATATACAAATCCGGCGCAATATCGGGATAGACATTTTCAAGCTGCGAAAATCTGATTTCACTGCTAATAAACTCTTTGTACTCTGTTTTTGGTTCCCTTGAATCAAGAATAAACGGATTTTTCCCCTCTCTTTTAAGCAGTGGATTATAACGATAAAGGTGCCAATATCCAGCCTCGACTGCTCTTTTTTGCTGCCTTACGCTTGTGCCCATGCCGCTTTTAATACCGTGGCTTACGCATGGTGAGTATGCAATAATCAATGATGGTCCCGGATGTTGTTCAGCTTCTGTTATTGCTTTGAGAGTTTGGTTCATGTCGGCTCCGATTGCAATTTGTGCTACATAAACCGTGCCGTAACTCATTGCCATCAATCCTAAATCCTTTTTGCGGCGGCGCTTGCCGGCAGCCGCCAGTTTTGCAACGGCGGCCGTAGGTGTTGATTTTGAGCATTGCCCTCCTGTGTTGGAATATACCTCTGTATCCAAAACAAAAATATTTATATCTGCGCCTGTTGACAATACATGGTCCAAACCTCCATACCCAATGTCATAAGACCATCCATCACCCCCAATAGCCCAAACCGATTTTTTGTTAAGATAATCCTTGTTTTCAAGTATAAACTTTATATTTTTGTCGTCTAAGGAATAACTCATAAGCGTGTTTACCATGTTTTTGCTTGCCTTTATGGTCTTGTCACCGTTTCTTACCGCCTCAAGCCAGTCGGACAGTGATTTTTTTAAATTTTCATCTGTGCTTGATTGCAGCAGCATCTTAACAGACGACATAAGGCTTTTTCGCATTTGCCTTATTCCCAGCTCAACACCAAGCCCAAACTCCGCCGCATCCTCAAACAAAGGGTTTATCCATGCAGGTCCTTTTCCGTGCCTGTCAGTTGAGTAGGCGATAGATGGCGCAGATGCGCCCCAAATTGACGAACAACCTGTTGCATTTGATATTATCATCCTGTCGCCGAAAAGCTGTGTAATCAGCTTTATATAAGCTGTTTCGCCGCATCCGGGACATGCGCCGTTAAACTCAAGATATGGCGTTAAAAATTGACTTCCCTTTACTGTGTTTTTATTTATTACAGTGTCCTTTTGAGCAATTGTCATTGCAAATTCCCAATTTTCCGACTCCATCTCAATTTCCGTTTCTGCCGGTTTCATAATAAGTGCCTTGTCCTTTGCGGGACAAATATCGGCACAGTTGCCGCAACCTGTGCAATCCAGCGGTGAAACCTGCACCCTATAATGCAGGTGCGACAGATCTCTTCCAATTGCTTTTTTTGTTTTAAATGTGACGGGTTTTGCCTTGTATTCATCCTCGTCTAATAAAAACTGGCGTATTGTGGAGTGGGGGCAGATAAACGAGCATTGACCGCATTGTATGCATTTATCAATCTGCCATTCGGGAATAAAGGGTGCTATACCGCGTTTTTCATAGGCGGTTGTACCGCTTGGGAATGTGCCGTCCTCCATGCCTGCAAAGGCACTTACCGGCAATTCGTCACCTTCGTGTTTTGCCATTGGTATCTGAATATTTTTAACAAAATCAGGCAGCTGCTTTTCGGGTAATGGTTTGTCAACTGCATTCTGCCACGCTTTTGGCACATCAATCTTTATCAATGCATTCTTAGCCTCGTCAATTGCTCTAATGTTCATTTCAACAATGTTTTTGCCCTTTTTTCCATACATTATATTTATAGATTCTTTCAAATACTTTACCGCACTATCAAACTCAATGACATTGGTAAGGCGAAAAAACACTGTTTGCATAATCATGTTTATTCGGTTGCCAAGCCCGATTTGAGACGCAATTTTCATCGCATCTATGACATATAATGAAATGTCATTTTGTGCAATTTCCCTTTTCATATTGGCAGGGAGCTTTTGCTCAAGCTCGTCGCTACTCCATGGGCAGTTGAGTACAAAGGTTCCGCCTTTTTTTATTCCTTTCAGCAAATTGTATTGGTTCACAAAGGAGCTGTTGTGACAGGCAATATAGTCCGCACTATAAACAAGATAAGGAGATTTTATCGGTTTTTGTCCAAAGCGCAGGTGGGATACAGTGGTTCCGCCCGACTTTTTGCTGTCGTACGAAAAGTAACCCTGCACATTAAGATCTGTGTGATCGCCGATAATTTTAATGGCTGATTTATTGGAGCCAACCGTTCCATCAGAACCCAGTCCCCATATTTTGCAGTTTATTGTGCCCTCGGGCGTTGTTGTTATAACCTGCTCTTCAGGCAGCGAAGTATGTGTCACATCATCAACAATGCCAATTGTAAATCTGTCTTTTGGCTGTGAATTATCAAGATTTTTAAATACCGAAACAATTTGTGACGGGCGTGTATCCTTTGACGACAGCCCGTATCTCCCGCCGACAATTCTTATATCACTTTTACCCTTTAACGCTTTTACAACATCGAGATAAAGCGGTTCACCGGGCGCACCCGGTTCTTTTGTCCTGTCAAGCACAGCAATGCTTTTAACCGTTTTCGGAAAAGAATTTATAAATGCTTGCTCGGCGAATGGTCTGTACAGGCGCACTTTTACCGCGCCGACATTTTGGCCATTTGAATTAAGAAAATCTACGGTTTCCTCTATTGTGTCGCACACAGACCCCATTGCAACAATTAATCTGTCGGCATTATCTGAACCGAAATAGTCAAACAAATTGTATTTTCTTGAAGTTATTGCCCCAAGGCGTGCAAAATAGTCCTGTACAATTTGTGGTACC
>DHNF01000045.1:445-6134 GCA_002409375.1 Ruminococcaceae bacterium UBA5423 | reverse complement strand
CGGTACCGAGTTGTAAAAGGGATTTGCACATTCCCTTTGCTGAAAGTATATGTCGGGGTTTTGAGTGGTGCCTCTGACAACAGGGTGGTCAGGGCTAAGTGCCTTTTTTCTAAAATCGCTCACAGCCTGCATGTCTAAAAGTGATTTTGCATCTTCGATTGAAATGGTTTCAATTTTTTGATATTCGTGTGAGGTTCTGAAACCGTCAAAAAAATGTATGAAAGGAATAGATGATTTTATAGACGACAAATGCGCTATTGTCGCAAAGTCCATCACCTCTTGAACATTGGACGAGGCAAGCATTGCCGCTCCCGTTTGACGGCATGCCATAACATCTTGGTGGTCGCCAAAAATTGATAGTGCGTGCGTTGCAATTGATCGTGCAGTAACATGGAGTACACCGGGCAGCAGCTCGCCAACCATTTTGTAAAGGCTGGGTATCATTAGTAATAGTCCCTGGGATGCCGTAAAGGTTGAGGCAAGGGCGCCTGATTGCAATGCACCGCGCATTGCCGCTGCTGCGCCCGATTCTGACTGCATTTCAACCACATTGACCGTAGCACCAAAAATGTTCTTGATGCCGTTTGCAGACCACTCTTCAACATTTTCGGCAATTGGCGTTGATGGTGTTATCGGAAAAATTGATGCCACTTCGGTAAAAACATAGGCTGCAAGTGCTGCGGCTCGGTTCCCGTCCATTGTTTCTTTCTTTTTCATCAGTATATCTCCTTAGTAGGGACACACCTATGTGTGCGCCCGTCTGCGCTTTTGAATAAAACGACTCGTGTTCGAGAATTTTTAATATCTGTTACAATTAAAAAATTTATAATTATGCCTTATTTATTATTTTTGGAATTTAATGATATATACAATATTTTAATCGAATAAAAATTTTGCTAAAGATAATAATATCAAAATGTATATAGTGTAAAGGTGTTTGTATGTTAACTCTCTTAAAAAACCTTGAATGTTATTGTCCCGAATATATTGGCAAAAATGACATATTGGTATGTGGAAGTAAAATTTACAAAATTGAGCCGAAAATTAATAATCATATCGATGAAGGCTCGATTGATAAAATATACGACTTAAGCGGGTGTTTTGCATTTCCCGGACTTATTGATCAGCATATGCATTTTATCGGAGGGGGAGGGGAACAAGGCTTTGCAAGCCGAATACCTGAAATTGAAGTCGGTGAAATATATAAATCCGGTATTTCGACAGCGATTGGCGTGCTTGGTGCCGATGGAGTTTCAAAAACACTTGAATCACTTTATGCAAGGGCAAAGGGTTTGCAATTGCAGGGGCTTACGACCTATATTTATGCAGGCAGCTATTCAATGCCGCCTGTGACAATTACGGGTGATGTAACTCGTGATTTGGTATTTATCGACAAGGTTATTGGGGTAAAAACGGCTTTGTCCGATTATAGGTCGTCAAATGCTAAAGAAGACATGTTAATAAAAATTGCGGCAAAAGCATTGCTTGGAGGTATGATTTCCGGCAAAGCAGGTGTTGTTCATACTCATATTGGAGACGGCAAAAAGGGATTGTCAATGCTTTTAGGGGTTTTAGAAAACACTGACCTGCCCATAAATCAATTTGTTGTGACACATACGAATAGAAATAACAATTTATTTTTGCAAGCTAAAAAGTTTTTAAAATCAGGCGGAAATATTGATTTAACTGCAGGTGAGATTGAGGGTATTTCAGTACCCGATGCGTTAACTGGGCTTTTAAAAGATGGTGTTGATATAAACAATGTGACAATTAGCTCTGACGGCAATGCAGGTTTTCCAAATGGCAGGACAAGCTGTGTGGGGGCACTGTATGAGGACATTAAAAGCTGTATTGTAAATAAGGGAATACATCCCGAAATTTCTTTTTGCCCTGTTACCAAAAACGTTGCAAAAATTTTAAAGCTGTATCCCCGCAAAGGAACATTAAAACAGGGAAGCGATGCTGATATTTTAATAACCGACAGCAGCTTTAATATAGTTAAATTGTTTTGCATGGGCAATATATCTTTTGAAAGGATATAATATTTAAAATGGAAAATAACTGCGGGTATCTTGTAATAATCGGCGGTGCCGAGGACAAAAACGGTGAAAGCACAATTTTAAAACAGGCGTCAGAAATGGTTTCGCAAAATCAACTGCTAACTGTATTGACTACTGCGACCGAAACGCCGCAGGAAACAGGTAATAATTATTATGAGGTTTTTACACGGCTGGGCGTCAAAAATGTCCAGATTTTAAATATAAACACGAGGGATGATGCTGATGATACTCAAAACTGTGATTTGATTGAAAAATCAAGATGCTTATTTATGACCGGAGGCGACCAGTTAAGAATTACAAGTATTTTGGGTGGTACACGTGCCTACCACGAAATAAAAAAGCTTTATGAAAACGGCGGTATCATTATGGGCACAAGTGCCGGAGCTTCGGTGATGAGTTCCACAATGATTGTGCAGGGCAACGACAACGAGCCGGCAAGAAAATGTACGCTTAAAATGGCGCCGGGATTGGGGTTGTTTAACGGGGTGATAATAGACCAGCATTTTGACCAGCGCGGCAGATTTGGAAGATTGCTTTGCGGGGTTGCCGAAAACCCCGATGTTCTTGGACTGGGGATTGATGAAGATACCGCCGTCAAGCTTTTTCCTGATATGCATTTTGAGATTATCGGCACAAACGCCGTCACGATTATAGATGGAAAAACCATACAATGCTCTAATGTATCGGAACTAAACCCAAATGAAATACTTGCAATAATGGGCGTCACTGTCCATGTTCTTCCTCAGGGATATGGGTTTAATTTGATAAACAGAAAGGTTTTGCGCATTAAAAATGAAGAACAATAAAATTGTGATTTGCGATTTTTTTTCTTACCGCGGGCGCAATATTTATTGCACAAGGCCGGTTATTAAAATGATTGTGGACATTGGCAACTATGCCGATATTCCAACTAAAGATATCAAGGGATTTAATCAACGACTGTTAAAAGCATTTCCGGGACTTAAAACAAACTATTGTGGATTAGGGTTTGAGGGAGGGTTTCTTGAAAAGCTAAATCATGGCACATATTTGGGACATGTGCTTGAACATGTTATACTGGAAATGCAGTATATGCTTGGATACGATGTTAAGTATGGAAAAACTCGTATGATTGAAGATAAGTCAAAGTATTATTTAGTGTTTGAATATAAAAACGAAGTTTGTGGCTTAGAATGTGGTAAAGCCGCAGTTTTTATATTAAACCGTTTTATAAAAGATGAAGATGCGAAAGTAGATGAATTTCTTAGCTATTTAAAAAAGGTTTCAATAAAAACCGAGCTTGGTCCGAGCACTAAAGCCATTGTTGAAGAAGCCGAAAATCGCGGTATTCCGGTTTACCGTATAGGAAATGAAAGCCTTGTGCAGCTCGGGTACGGAAAATATTGCAGGCTGATTATGGCAACTCTAACCGACGCTACTTCGTGCATTTCGGCAGATATATCCACAAACAAGCAGTTGACAAAAGCTATTCTAAGTGAGCACCATATACCGGTGCCATACGGCAGGGTAGTTTATTCAGAAATTTCGGCTGCTATCGCCGCAAATCAATTAGGTTTGCCGGTAGTATTAAAACCTTTTGACGGAAACCAGGGTAAGGGAGTATTTTTAAATCTTAACAGTGAAACCGATATAAAAGAGGCTTTCAGACAAGCCTGCAAATACAGTAACGGTATTATTGTGGAAAAACATTTAACCGGCAAGGATTACCGCGTTTTAGTTGTAGGTAACAAGGTATGCGCGGTTGCGGAGCGCCTGCCGGCAATGGTTATAGGGGATGGGACACATACAGTAAAAGATCTTGTCGAAATGGTTAACAAAGATGACAGGCGGGGAGACGGTCATGAAAAACCATTAACCAAAATAAAGCTTGATGATGTGGCAAAGGATATCCTTGAAAAAGATAATATGACATTTGATTCTGTGCCAGAAAAAGGACAGGTTGTCAAGCTGCGATCCAACGGTAATCTCAGCACTGGAGGTACTGCGATAGACTGCACCGACATTATCCACCCGGATAATGCCGAGCTTTCGGTACTGGCAGCCAATGCAATCGGAATTGATATTGCGGGAATTGATATTGTTACCGGTGATATATCAAAGTCCATTATTGAAACAGATGGCGCTATTGTCGAAGTAAATACAGCGCCGGGGATACGCATGCATATTTACCCCAGCGAGGGACAGCCGCGCCATGTCCAAAAGGATATTGTGGATCATTTATTCCCAAGCCGTGAATCGTATAATTTCCCCATTATATCAGTTACCGGTACAAACGGAAAAACAACTACTGTTAGATTATTAAGTCATGTATTAACTAAGGCGGGTAAAACAGTCGGAATGACCAGCACAAGCGGCACATTTATTAAAGACAGATGTATTTGCAGGGGCGACAATTCCGGCCCCAGAAGTGCGCGCACCCTTTTGTCAAACGGGTTGATTGATATTGCAGTTTTGGAAACTGCTCGGGGGGGCATTTTGCGGGAGGGGTTAGGGTATGATTTGGCCGATGTGGGCGTAGTGATGAATATAGGCGACGACCATCTTGGCAATGATTGCATTAAAACCCTTGATGACCTTGCTTTTGTTAAATCACTGGTTACAGAATCTGTTAAGGACGGAGGATATGCCGTTTTTAACGCAATGGATAGTATGACTGCCCGTTTAATAGAACGCACCAAGGCGAAGATTATTTTGTTTTCACAACAACCAATTGAGGACAGTGACTATAAAAACCATATTCATGTATATGCAGATGATGGTTTTATTAAGGTGCGCGAAAATAGCATGGTTAAAGAAATTGTTCGCATTGAAGAAATACCGATAACGATGGGGGGACTGATACAATGCAATATCGAAAACTCACTTGCCGCCACCGCTGTGTTGTATGCATTGAATACTCCCTTTGATATAATAGCAAACGGTTTAAAGACATTCGAAAATAACGCAGGGCGTTTTAGCTTGTTTAGCTTGAATGATTTTCATGTCATGCTTGATTATGGACACAATTTAGCGGGCTATGAACAGGTTGTGAATACCTGCAAAAAAATTGATTGTACGGGGCTGATAGGCGTTGTTGGAATGCCAGGAGACAGACCTGACGAACAAATTAAGTCTGTCGGCCGGTTGTGTGCGGACGTGTTTGATAAGATTTATGTAAAGGAAGATACTGATAAAAGGCATAGAAAAACAAACGAAGTAGCAACAATAATGTATGACGAAATAGTAAACACAGGCTTTGATAAAGATAAAATTAAGATAATTGAAAATGAGGTAGAGGCGCTTAAAGGTGCGATAAGTGCCGCTGAAAGTAACGATTTGATTGTAGTATTTTATGAAAATTATGAACCGTTAAAGCAGTATTTAATATCTGTTGGCGCAAAAGAGGGTGGCAGTATCCAACCTTGAGATTAATGCTGCCACGGAGCAATCTGATTAAACTAATTAGTCAAATACATTTTTGCGTCAGAAAACGAAAAAATATGCGGCTTATTACTTGACATGGTGTGAGCATATGTGCTATTATAATGCACGCTGCATCGGGCATACGGGAGACCTGCGGGTGTAGTTCAATGGTAGAACTCCAGCCTTCCAAGCTGGTCGTGTGGGTTCGATTCCCATCACCCGCTCCA
>DHNF01000045.1:0-147 GCA_002409375.1 Ruminococcaceae bacterium UBA5423 | reverse complement strand
CGTCGGTTCGAATCCGATTATCCACCCCATTTTGTAGAAGGGCACACGGTAATCCCGCGTGCCCTCTCTATAAGCTTTATATTGGGATGTAGTCTAACGGTAGGACAGCAGACTTTGACTCTGCCTGTGTTGGTTCGATTCCAGCCA
>DHNF01000172.1 GCA_002409375.1 Ruminococcaceae bacterium UBA5423 | reverse complement strand
GGTGCAGTACATAAATCAGCTTTACTTGTCACGCCTACACAGTCAATTAAGGTTAATTTATCCTTACCGGGATAGAGCCTAAGCCCCCGCCCCACCATTTGTGTATAAAGACTGCTGTTCTTTGTAGGACGTGCAATAATAATCGTTTCAATAAGCGGTATATCTGTTCCTTCCGTAAAAATCATACAGTTTACAAGACACGGAATTTCCCTTCTTGTAAATGCATCAATAATTTCCTGCCTATTTTTGGTTTCTGCTGTAACCGCAACCGCACCCGGTATTCTCTTTGCTATTTCTTCCGCACATTCAACGCTTGACGCAAAAATAAGAGTTGCACCTTTGGCATATTTTCGATAGGCTTCCGCTATTCCGTCATTTAGGCTGTCTTGGTTCATTGCCTTGCCTAATTCACCCGGGGCGTAGTCGCCCATTCGGACTGCAACCTGAGATATGTCGTAACCTATATTTACTCTTAAACAGTAAATGTCACTCAAATATCCGTTTTTAATGCCCCATTTTAAGTCACGCTGAAAGATAATGTCATCAAATATGTTGTCAAGCCGTACATTGTCGCCTCTGTTTGGAGTTGCTGTAAAACCCAAGTGTAAACGGGGCTTAAAGTAATCGTAAATTTTGCGGTATGTATTAGCCGCGGCATGATGCGCTTCATCTGTGATAATCATGTCAAAATCATTTGGACTAAACCTTTTTAAACGGCGTACAAGACTTTGAACTGAAGCCGAAACAACTTCTTCTCCGTGCGAATGTTCTCCCGCCTGTTCAACACCGAACGAACAGTTAAAATACTTCTTCGGCTGATGTACCAATTCATCACGGTGAGATAAAAGCAAAGTGCGCCCTTTGCGCGGGATATTCGCAAATGTTACGGTTTTACCTAAACCTGTTGCCATTTGAATTAAGAAGCGACCCCTTTCGGGAATCGCTTCTATACACTCTTTTTGATATTGTCTTAGCTGCAATTTAAACCTCCTTAAAACGGCAAGTCGTCATCTGTACCAACAGAAACCTGTTCAAATCCGCTTGATGTCGGTGTGGAAGATGATGAATTTTCGGGTTCTTTCCACGGCGGTAATTTCTCTTGTTGCTTTTGTGTTTTAAAATATGAAATACGCGGCTGCGGTTCTCCCTGATAGGTTTCATGTTTAACTCGGGCGGCACCGACCTTGCCAATCCAACTTTGCGCCTCCATATTACCCTTATTTATTCCAAAACTTTCCCACAACTGGGCAATTTTCGTATTAGTTAATTTAGAATTATCAGGCATAAATACAAGATAGTACCAAATAGTGCTGTGATAACCCGATACCTCAAGTGTAAGTTTAATCATGTCATTGCCGTTTTTGCTCTTGGTTTCCTCGGCATCTTTTATGCGAACTCTGTGGTCACCCACAGGGATTAAATCGTACGACTGTTCTTCTACTTCATCAGGGTTAAAATTCCAATTTATACTCATTATTTATCCTCGCTTTCAATACTTATAAACTTTTGTATTTCCATATATTTTTCAACCTGTTTCTCTGCAAGGATAAGACCTTTTAAAACAGGTACTGCATATTCTTTTTTAGCTTTGACTTCACTTTTGTAATGACATATTGCAACACGCAAAGCATAAGGAGAATCAGACATATCATTCATGCTTTAACCCCTTTTCCGTTAAACAAATCCTCGGGTAAGCAAGATTTCCTGCAAAAAAGCTGGTCCTTTGCATAGAGTTGCGGCGTTCCTTCAAGTATGTAATACCACTGCTTTTTTCCGTCCTTTTCGGCAGTATTTATGTATGCAACTATATTGCACAGACCGCAGATATTGTCTAAAATTTTAGGCTGTAATTTCGGTGCAATTCGTGCGACTTTTTCACCGTTGCTTAAAGTAACTTCGCGGTCATCATGCCATGCTGTAAAAATCACATTTTTGTTTACCTGCCCTGCTTTACGGACAAGACGTTTCAGCGCCTGATAAACGGTTTGGTAAGCCTGCCTCATATCTTTAAACTTTCCGCTTGCGTCAAGTTCCAAAATCCACATATCAAATAAGTCCGAAAGGTTGTCCACAATAATGTTGTCGTGTTTTTCATCATTGATAGACTTATCAAATTCTGTTGTGAAGTTCTCTATATCTTTAAGATTAATAACATCTAAATTGGGACGGTCAAAATTGCGCAGTACAACTGATGAATTGTCTGAACAAAGAAGTAAATTTCGACCTAATTTTCCAACTGCTACACGTGTTGAATTTACAGTTTTACCGCCGCCCGACGGACAATATACTAATGCGTTAGCCATTTAATAAACCCCTTTCATTGCCTTAAGTTCTTTTGCACTGAACCCTACATCATCAAAATCAATAGGTTCAGTCAATACTTTGGTCTGCTTACAGTAATCGCATACTCCGCACCGTTCCGGCTCAATTTCTTTGTTTTTGACTTTAAGAATGTGCGGTAACTGCTGTTCAACATAGTGCAAACATTCATCAAGCCGCCATTGTGGTATATGTATTAATTCCAAATTTGTTGTATCTTCTTTGGTTGCGACAGCTAAATAAAATGGTAAGTGATTGCCCTCAAGTGCTTGATATACGGCTCCTTGAATGTCATACCCCCAATGTTCGACGAAAGATACGCCCATTACACGGTCCATACTTCTCATGCACTTTAAGTCGACGATTTTATCACCTGCAAGGTAGCTGTCGAACTTAGATTTCCATTTTGTACCGAACAGTTCACCAGTGAATATTATTTGCTTTTCTCCACTCATGTACTGCATGAACAGCTTGTCCCGTTC
>DHNF01000028.1:1128-3327 GCA_002409375.1 Ruminococcaceae bacterium UBA5423 | reverse complement strand
AATGGTTACCAGGTTCTTTTCAAAGCATCGCCCAAAGATGTTCGAATGATTTTGATCGACCCAAAACAAGTAGAATTTGGAATATATAACGGTATTCCCCACCTGCTTGTACCTGTTGTCACAGACCCGCGCAAAGCAGCAGGCGCGCTTGGTTGGTCAGTGACAGAAATGCTCAACAGGTACAAAACATTCGCACAATACAATGTCCGTGACATTACCTCATACAATGAGCTTGCTAAAAAAAGTGACGATTTAGAAACAATGCCGCTCATACTTATAGTAATTGACGAGCTTTCTGACTTAATGATGGCAGCCGCAAATGAGGTTGAAGACGCGATAATAAGGCTTGCACAAATGGCCCGTGCAGCAGGTATGCATCTTGTTATTGCGACACAGCGCCCATCGGTAGATGTAATAACCGGACTAATAAAAGCAAACATACCCTCCCGGCTTGCTCTGACCGTTGCATCTGCAGTCGATTCGCGCACAATACTGGATACTGGAGGCGCCGAAAAGCTTTTAGGGCGTGGTGATATGCTGTTTTTGCCGGTTGGCATTTCAAAGCCAATGCGCATACAGGGATGCTTTGTAAGCGACCGCGAGGTGGAGTCAGTGGTCAGCTATTTAAAAAATGCTCAGCATCATGAATATGATGACAAAGTTATTGAAGAAATTGACAGACAAGCCGCCGAGTCCGGCAAATCTTCGGCAAAGGCAAATAGCGGCGATGAAAACTCTGATGGAGATGAAATGCTGTCACAGGCAATCGAAATTGTGGTTGAAGCCGGCTCGGCATCGACATCTATGTTACAGCGCCGGCTAAGGCTGGGCTATGCACGGGCAGGACGCATAATTGACGAGATGGAACAACGCGGCATTGTCGGCCCGCATGAGGGCAGCAAACCCCGCCAAGTTTTGATGTCGCGCCAGCAATGGCTTGAGATGAACATGAACAGAGCTGAAACGGAAACGGAATTGGAAGATTAGAATAAAACAGGGAACAATATGATATTCACAAAATTACATCGCCGTGATATTTGGCATTGTACAGTAGTAATTATATGTACGATAATACTGGCTTTTGCAACATCATGCAGCCTGTCAAAAAACCTATCGGCACCGGCAAATCAAAATCACTTAACCATACATATAATTGATGTAGGCAATGCTGATGCAATCCTAATCAAAAACGGTGACCGCTCAATGCTGATTGATGCCGGCGAAAATGGAGATGGTGACGATGTGGTGGCATTTTTGCGCAGGAAGGGTGTACAGTCGCTTGATTATGCGATAGCAACTCACCCTGATGCAGACCATATCGGCGGCATGGACATCGTTATCAATGAGATTCCTGTTGCAAAATTTATAATGTCAATTATGCCGACAAGTATAACCCCAACAACTAAAACCTATATCGACCTGCTAAAAGCTCTTGACCAAAACAACTTAAAGATTACAAAAGCCGTGCCCGGTAAAAGCTACATGCTAGGCAATTCAAGGTTTACGATTTTGGGACCGGTCACAGAATTCAATTCTACAAACGACATGTCAGTTATATGCCGATTGGAGTTTGGCAAACAACGCTTTTTGTTTATGGGCGATGCCGAAAAACGTGCCGAGAACTCTCTGCTTGAGTCCAATATCGATTTAAAAGCCGACTTTATTAAGCTTGGTCATCACGGTAGCGATACATCGTCACAAAAGGAATTTTTAAAGGCTGTCAATCCCCGATATGCTGTAATATGCTGCGGTGCCGGCAACCGGTACGGTCATCCCCATGTAAAAACACTTGCACTTCTAAAAGAACTTAACATAAGCTATTACCGAAGCGACTTAAACGGCAACATAACCGTTATCTCAGACGACAACAAAATCACTGTTAATACTGATTCTCATTATAAAACTGAAAAATGAGGTGCATACAATGTACTTTTCAATTGATAGATTTGAAAAAAAGCTTGCAGTTATTGTCGATGACAGCGGCAATACAAAAGACATACCGCGCCGTGATCTGCCAAAAAATGCAAAGCAGGGCGATATTTTAATATTAAAAAACGACCGCTGGGTTGTTGACGAATGTGAAACAAAACGGCGGCGCGATTATGTTCTTGATTTACAACAGCGCTTGATTGATAAATAAATGGTCAAAATAAAAATGTTAGAATACCCTACAACCGTAGGGAGCGCCGTCCTCGGCGT
>DHNF01000028.1:574-948 GCA_002409375.1 Ruminococcaceae bacterium UBA5423 | reverse complement strand
TAGGGAGCGCCGTCCTCGGCGTTGCGAATCTTATGGAACGGTAGGTTGCTATTCTATTTGACACGGCCGATGCCCTTCATCGCGCCGTGTCGAATAAATTCAATCTAACATATACAATTTATTTTTGCAATCTTTCGGCGAGTGCCGCGTCTGGCGTAACATATGCTGTGCGATTAGCTTTGTAAATAACCATGCCGGGTTTGGCACCTTTCGGCTTTTTGACATTTCTCACCTGGGTATAATCAACCGGCACCTGCTGCGATCCGGCAGCTTTGGAATGTAAAGCTGCGAGTATTGCGGCCTGTTCCAGCGTTTTGTCAGGCGGATTATTTCCATCGGTTATCACAACAACATGCGATCCGGGTATATTTTTT
>DHNF01000028.1:0-381 GCA_002409375.1 Ruminococcaceae bacterium UBA5423 | reverse complement strand
CATGCGATCCGGGTATATTTTTTGTATGAAACCATATGTCGCAACCCCGTGCGGTCTTTAATGTTAATGTATCATTTTGAATATTGTTTCGGCCTACAAGTATCGTAAAACCGTCGTCGGACAAAAATTTTAACGGTGCCAAACGAGCCGGTTTTTTTCGTCGGCGTTCTGCCCTCATATAACCGCTCGATGCAAGCTCGTCCCTTAGTTCATCAAGTTCGAGCAATGTCGAAGCCCGTGACAGCGCGTCAAACACTGTATCGATATATTTTAGCTCTTGCTCTCCCTGCACTATCAGGTCAGTCAGCATTTGCTCAGCTGTTTGCGCCTTTCTATATTCCTTATAATATTTTTGTGCGTTTTGCGCGGGAGATAATGACG
>DHNF01000151.1:20225-20781 GCA_002409375.1 Ruminococcaceae bacterium UBA5423 | reverse complement strand
ATCGACAGTCTTTTTTGGTGCACCAACCACACACAAATCCGAACACAAAGCGGGCTTACCAACTGCCTTTATTATATCATTCAAAGTAATGGTTTTGCTACCCTCTTTATAATTAAATGTGATAACCAGTTTGTCATCAAACAGGTATATTGCGTTTACAAAGCTATCGATCAATCGTTGCCGTTGTTCCGGCTTAGTAATATCAAGCTTGCGGTATCGGTGAATCCAAAAGGTAATCTGTTCTCTTTTTAATAAAGGGCGTTGCATTTCTTCCTGTAGAATCTTGACTTCCAAATTGCTCTTAACTGCTTCTAATTCATCAAGCCGTCCCTTTGTGGACTTGTTGAAAATCCCCTGTTGAATAGCGTTTAGTATATTATTAATGGCCTTTTGTGTTTCGTCAAGTTGTTCCTTGAATCGGGGTAAATCTACATTTTCACGGCGTTGCAGTTCCATTACAAGGTCGGTAATGTATTCGACAACGGAATCGTCCATAATGACTTCCATAGTAGCATTTACAACGATATCCTCAATCCATGCTTTTTTGACCGATTTC
>DHNF01000151.1:18710-20031 GCA_002409375.1 Ruminococcaceae bacterium UBA5423 | reverse complement strand
ACCGATTTCTTTTTACAGCATTTATGATTTTTTGCACTGGCACATTTATAATATTGATGAGATTTTCCCGTCCTGCTTGTCCCGCTTTCACCTACCATATACGCGCCGCATAGTCCGCAATGCAGTTTTGTGGAAAGCAAGTATAATTCTTCCTTTGCCTTGAATCGGGCAGGAGCTTTTTTGTTTTTTGCAAGCCGTTCCTGCACACGCTCAAATAAATCGGGCCTCTCGGGCAGATAAACTCCACCGGGAATGGTCGTTTTGCTGTATTGATACTCTCCAATGTAACGGCGGTTTTTTAGAAGACGCTTTACGCTGTCAATGCCCATTGGCTTTCCCCTGTTGGTTTTTATATTTTTTTCGTTTAGCCAATGAACAAGCGTAACAATCGTTGCACCTTTATCATATCGTTTAAAAGCTTCAAGCACCACCGGAGCGGTCAACGGGTCAAGCTGAAAAAACTGTTCGTCGTCAATCACATACCCGACAGGCAACCCGCCCCCATTATATTTGCATTTCAAAGCGTTTTCCGTAAGTCCACGAGTAACCTTTTCGGACAGTTCAGCGGAATAAAACTCCGCATACCCCTCTAACAGAGATTCAAGCAGAATGCCCGTAGAATCCTGGGAAATGGATTCCGTAGCTGATACCACCTTGACGTTGTTTCGCCTCAGAATCGCCTTGTAATGAGCGCTGTCGTAGCGATTACGAGCAAAACGGTCTAACTTCCATACAATGACAACATCAAAGAGCTGCTTGGCGCTGTCCTTTATCATACGCTGAAATTCTGGGCGGTTGTCGGTCTTTGCGGATAAGGCGCGGTCAATGTAGCTGTTTAAAATGGTAATGCCGTTCTTTTCGGCAAATTCTTTACACTCACGCAACTGTCCTTCTATGCTTTCTTCACGCTGATTATCAGAGGAATAGCGGGCGTAGATTACCGCTTTCATTGACTTTCACCGCCTATCATGTTGATTAAAGATTCTTTAAGTTTAGCGTTCAACGGAGAACCTTCCTCAAAACAAGCGGCTATAAACTGCGCCCATTCATCCTTGTCCTTCATGCGATTTTTCAGTGTTTCGGGTGTGTAGGTGTACAACTTTCCTTGTGGATTATCTGTGCGGCAATAAATATAGTCCATTGACACATCAAAATAGTTGGCATACCAAAGTAAAACACGGTATGGCGCTTCTGACTGGTCATTCTCAAAACGATTTATGCTAGATTGAGTTGAACCTGACATATCCGCAAAGGCCTGTTGTGATTTACCTGTTATAATTCTTAATTCCTTTAATCTGCTACCGATTGTATGCATAAATAA
>DHNF01000151.1:821-18547 GCA_002409375.1 Ruminococcaceae bacterium UBA5423 | reverse complement strand
GCATAAATAACATCCTTCAGAATAGTATGACATTATTGTAACCCAAATACATTTAATATTCAACCCAATTTTAAATTTCCGGAGTGGGGAAATATATACTAAGCAAAATCTTTCCGTCCTCTAAGTAAAAAATCCGCCGACATGATTTTGCAATATCCATATCGTGCGTGACAATAATAATTGTTGCTCCAGATTCATTGGTTTTAGAGAATATCTATAAATAAAGAAATGAATCTAGCTTGCAGCGCAGATCGCATCCATGATCATCGTTCGCTTTTGGAAGTCAGCATTTATGCGACTTTTTCTGTTTGTTAAGTGTCATTAACTAAATACGCTAGTTGGTATATTGCGTTCCATAAAATACATATTAATAGAAATAAACTGCTTGTAGATATAACAGAACCCTTGGAAGCATCAAGTCCAAGGGTTCTGTTTTGCACAAAAAGTATAAAGGGATGATTGTTAACATTAGATTAAACAAATCTTAACTTGTTCAGGTTTAAAACAGCTCCTAAAGACAAGAGTAAAATTCCGATTAAACATAATGGCAAATAGTTTGCAATAAAGATAGGCAGAGTAATGATTTCGAGGGAATAATATAGTGGAAAAGTTAATCGACTTGAAAATATAATAGAACATAAAGTATATAAAATCGTAAGCATGAGCGTAAGTGTTATTGATTTTGTAAGAAAACAAAAAAAGTAGGTTAATCCAAAATAGAAAATACATACGCTTAAGATTTTGATAAATTCATACCTCATATTAGAAAAAAGTAAGAAATAAGCAAAATATAGCAAAAAAATATTCATAATATATGTTATAAAAATATATATACTATCTGTTAGCTTGCATTTGTTTTTACAGACATATAGAAGCTCATTCCCTTGCGGCTCTATGTATTCTCGTAAAACAAATAATACCCACCACACAGAGAAGAATGGTAGTAACCATTGAGTATACTGTAGGATGTTTGTATACAATTCTTCTGTAATACCGGACTTTAAAAATACCAATATATTTAGCGTAGGGATAACAATATTAACTATAATTAACGGAACAAAAAATGAAAATCCAAGACATTTAAAGTGATAAAATAATCTCTTAATATTAATATTCATATATTTTTTAAAGTGCAAATGTATCCATCTTCAACATTTGGTGTAGCAGGATTTATTTCTTGTAACTCATTTGTGAGGATTCTGAGCATTTTATTACCATCTCGCTCAAATTTCTTTTGTAAGACATAATTGCCTTTAATACTCTTAAGCCTTTCCTCAGGGATAATGTATACTTTATTTTGTGCTATGTCTTGAATTTCTTTACAACTTCCGCAAACATTAATTTTATTATTACTCATTATTGCCACTTTATCACACAGAGCCTCAACATCTTCCACAATATGTGTTGATATGATAATCAGTTTGTCTTTTTTTATATCCGCCACTATACTTTTAAATCTCAAACGTTCCTCAGGGTCTAGACCTGCTGTAGGCTCATCAAAAATAATAATATCTGGATCGTTTAAAAGAGCTTGTGCGATTCCAAGCCGACGGATCATTCCGCCAGATAGTTTTCCAACCTTACTATCAAGACGGTCAGATAGGTTAACCCTCTCAACACAAGATAAAACCATCGGTTTCGCTATAGCAGAATCAACATCTTTAAGATTTGCCAAAAGCAACATCATTTCAAATACTGTAAGATCTTTAAACAGTCCAAATCCCTGAGGAAGATATCCCAAGTGAGAAAGATAGTCTTTATTTTTCACAATACAAACGTTATTAAAAAATATTTTCTCACTTTGTATATTATACAATCGGGTAATACAACGCATTAAAGTTGTTTTACCCGCACCATTCGGAGCAAGTAGACCATATACTTCTCTACCAAAATTAAAGGAAATATTATCAAGAACTATTTTCTTTCCAAATCTTTTTGTTAGCCCTTTTATCTCCAGCAAGATATTCCCCTCTTTCATTTTATACTTTCATTTAAAAATTCTGATATAGATCTGACATCATTATCATTTGCAATATATTCATTGGCCTTTTCCATAAACGCTTCTTCACCAAGCAAGTCAATCATCTGCGACACGGTCATAAAGTATCTATTATTAGTTATATCTTCGGGTAGTCCTTGCTCCCATTCAACAGTATGATTAAATATATCCTTATTGTTTTTATAAGTATTAATGCATAAATATAGCGGCCGTTTCTCGCGATTTATAGTCTGAAGCTCATACTTATTTGATAAATTAAACAATTGGGACGTCGTTAAATAATTATTATAAATGGTTGTCTCTTCATATTCTGAGAGATTCAAATTAGGCAGTATAATAATTTTATTTATAATTCGACTATCTTTCTTCGAGTTGAGAAATATATTAATATAATTGGTTATATTATTTTTCTTATATTCTGTATGAATAAGATAAGGGTATATAATTTCAATGTCGTTAACCGTTATAGTTTGCAAAAAACCGCTAATTAGGGTCATTCCATCAGTTTTGCCTGAAAAACTGCCATCAGGTCGTTGATTAAGATTAGAATACACAGGTTTATTGTAATTTATATTTACAATAAACTCAACAGGTTTAGGCAATAAAGTTTTTTCAAATCCTTGCTCAGTAATATCATATATCTTCTTATATCCGCTATGAGGGTAAAACGGAAAGTACCCTGGTAGGCAAATCCCCTGTTCGTTGCTGTAGAATTTCGCGTTAAAACCCTTATATGTAATAATTATTTTATCTAAGCGATTCAGCCCGTTGTTCTCAACATTGATGTAATCTCCGCTACATGTATATCTTAAGGCAGTACCATTTTGGTCAGTTATTGTTTTTACTTTATATCCATGATGCAGTGTGAATATATAGTTTGGTAAATCGTTTTTATCAACTGAAAGTTGGGCCTTTGCATATAATGAGTTTTTTATATCTATATTCATTTCATATTTAATAATTTCAAATCCAGCAGGTTGTTCAATTTGATTAACATCATTGTAATATAAATAATCATTAGTAAGGCAAGCACTTGGATTATTACTCATTATCAGTCTTGACGATGGTTGAATATATAAAATTAAGTTTAAAATACTCGACATGAGGAAAAACCCTGCCAGCATTTTTAAGACAAATTTGCGGTTTTGAGACATCTTGTACAATAATATTGAGGCAAATATGCCCATCCACATAAATAACAATTCTAGCCTATATGGCAGCAGAGAAAAACCAAAACTATAATTATCTACCCAGTTTAGTGATGGTGAATAAAAATTGAAAAATTCGAATATAGGATAAATGTTTTTGCCTGTAGTTTGAAAAATCGTAAAAGCTATGCCCTCAAAAATTGGACTCGTAAGTAATGCAAAAAATGTCATAAAAAGATAGGCGTGTAATCTCTTAAAAACTAACGCTGCACATATACCTATAAGTATTCCTAAGATAGGAATACAAAACATTTCAAATGCAATATTAGAAATAAGATGGATAAGATAATTAGTGCTATTAACTGACAAATTAAAATAGGCATATAAATTATATATCAATACAAAAATAACAAGAAAAATATCTAATGCAATAATTATAAATAACTGATTTAAAATCAATATCTGTCTACCTTTTTTTGTTGTCGCAAGACATTCATCCAAATTATAAAATTTAAGTTTATACAAATACTCATAAGATATAAACATAAAATATATAAAGAAAAGTATTGAGACAATTAAACTATTTCGCAGTTGGGAAGTTGCTCCTGGTTCAAAATTAATATATTGTAATGACATGAGTTGCCATAAATTTAGCATAATGAAAATAATTAAAAATGAGATAGATAAAAATCTATCTTTATAAAACAATTTCAAACTTTGTTTAAAACTAGTCATGTGTTTCACCTCGACAGAAACTGTTAATTAATGCTTTGCAGAGTAAACTTTGAGGATATATCACCCGTGACAAAATAAAGCGGGGATATATCCTCAAAATTATGTTAGTTGAATATGGTGCCACTGGCACTACAATTTGTGTATCCTAAACCTTGGGGGTTTAATTCTAGCCTCCACTCACGGGACGAAAGAAATTCTTGTGTATTTACATTACTGACGGATGTGCCTGGACTCATCAATTTTTGGCTATTATCTGCAAAAATCAAACCTGACTTTTCTTGTGCGGTTGCATAAACCTTATGTAAAGATGAACTACTATTGGAAGCATTAAATGTGGCTTTTTTGCCTTGAATTATTGAACTAAAAGCAGTTGTTTGATTTGTGTATAAGGTTACATTTGCTGAGGCCGCAGAAGCAGGTATTACCGTTAGAAAAAATGCAGCGACTATCATTGATATAGACAACAATCTCTTTTTTAACATAATTAACAAATCCTTTCAGTAGTCTTTTGTACATCTCCATGTTTCATCGGATGAATAATGCCCTTTTTGAGGATTCTAAGTGACAAGAGTATTATTTGTACACAAAAACTTTTTATATAAAGCTTTGTGTACGTTCTTAAATCATTGGAATCAGCCCTTACTTGTCCTGCATATTTTTCATAATAATGGTATCATATATTCGATTATTTGTCAATGAAAAATAATTTTTAATAAAAACAAAAAAGCCGTATCATTCTAATACGGCTTTTTTGTTCTAGCGAAGTACCCAAATAAGAAACTAATTAATAATTGCCGTTTTTATCACAACTAACCGTGATTGTAACAGGAATATTGTTTGTGACTATAAAAAGCAGCCGTTTTACAAATCTTCCGTTAGCCGTGGCTGATGCTGTAGCTCCAGCGGTAGTAGTTCTTGATGTTGTTATATCTTCAACCTTCCATGAACTATCATAGACATAATCCGTAGCAGTAACATTGGTACATTTTACACTAATCCCATAATTAATTTCAAATGTACCGGTTACTTTTAAAGCGCATTGGGCAACATCAGATGAATTGTAATAGGTCATAATCCTTGAATATGTTTTTGTGCTTACCGCCTGAACACTCATTGTCTGATCATCCAATGTTTCTGTAATCAGATAGCTACCATCGTCAAAAGTTATTTTACCGTCCAGAATATCCATTGCTTCTACATTCCCATAGATAACCTCTGCAGAGACTGACATTGCATTAAATCCAATCGCCATGGTAAGTGTTAGCATAATGATAAATAATTTTCTCATAGTGACCTCCAATATATTTTGGTTTTACTAAATCAACTCGCTGGTTTCCTCGAATTGTCCAGTATCTTTTATTACGCCTGGGCGCTCGCTAGACATATCCATATAAATTGCTATCAAAAAAGCAATCAGGATACAAACAACAACTGCAATCAATACAGCATGTTTCTTCTTAAACCGCTGTAATTCTTTTTTTGTGAGTTGGCTTAGATATTCCTCTGCAACCTTTTCAGGAGGGCCGTATTCTTTTACACATAATTCATATGTAACCGCGCCCTTATCTTGCAAGGCATTGATAGCTTTACTCAGACTCCTAAGACATTTTCGACGACTTGCCTTGGAGCATTTAAGATATTTGGATACATCCTTTATATAGCGTCTTATCTCCATAAAATTACTCCTTCGAATCAGTTAAGAGATAATCAAGAATCATTGTTACCCCGCTGATGAACTCGTTATATTCATTCTTTAATTCTGCTAAATATTTTTTACCCTCATCGGTTATATCAATATAATTCTTTTTTCTTGTTTCCGCTTTCGCTTTTCCAATCTCACGTATATATCCAGCATCTACCATCCTATAGACAATAGCATATGGAAATTGAATCTTACAAATACCATTGCTTTTTTCATCTAATAAATCGCGTATTTCAAGAATAGGGCGCGCTTCTTTTTCTAGAAATGCTAGAAAAAGCATTTCCATTAAAGCCTTCTTGAGTTTATCTGTTAATGCGCCCTCCATACTATTCTCCTATTATCATATAAGCAACAAATGCTTAATTTTTATTATATAACAGTTTATACCATTTTTCAATGAAAATTATCTTCTTATGAAAAGTTTCAATCGTCAAAACTTAATTGGTGACGGCAAACGGAAAAACTGCTTACCTTTTCAGCCAATCTTCATACTCCTGTAACGTCATTTTCCCTGCCGTTGTATCATCACGGAACTTGCGGGCAAGCTCCGCCCAAGCCTGAAAATCCTCTTTTGTCATCTTCTTGTATTTTATCCTTGCAAAATGGGTTTTGTAAGCCCTGTTATACGCCTGAAACGCCGGGCTGTTTTCAACCTTTGCCTGATACATCTTTGCCGAGCCGATCTCTTTACAGGTCTTTCCGGTATCCTTAAACAGGCGGCTGCAATACTCCGAATTGCCGTGCGCGGTTATGGCGGGGAAGTATTTGCCGCAACTTCGGCATTGCTTAAAGGTCAATTCCCGCTTGATAATTTCGCGCAAAAAGAAATCCACAATGTCACCGATTGTTTTCGGATATAACACTTCGGCAAAGGTATTACTGTCAACACGTTCAAAGCTTGTGGATATCGGCTTAAAATCAAACCTGTCGTTTACTCTGGCGTATTTATCTTCATAAAGATTCGCCATTTTCTTTTGAACAGGCTTGTCGGGTGACAGCACGTCCAACACCTTTGAAAAAATGGCTCTCATCCCGTGCTGAAATGTAATGATGTTCATGGGAATATGGGTTAAGTCTTTGTATCTGAATGTGATGGATTCTCCCCTTGCGTAGCGGCCAAAACGGTCAAACCAATCCAAACGCAAAAGCTCAAAATAAACATGCTTGCTTGCGAGGTTATCAAAATCTCTTTTCAGTGAGGGCGGTATTTCTCTGGCGGTATCGCCCCCGCCGCCCAAGCTTTGTACATCTTTCCCCATTCGGTTAAAGATATCAAAATAATCGTCCATGTTCATATACAATAGATCAAGCAGACTTTGGGAAAGTTCAAAGTCTTTTTTTATTGCCCTTTTCGTGGTGTAGAAAGCTGTATCGCACTCCCAAATAAAAAACTCCCTGCCGCCGGTCACATAAACCTTAAAGTCAAAGCTCATTTTTCTCACCTTATTTTTAGAAAATGAATATTCTGTGAATCCATTATACAAAAGTATTGACAAGAAATCAAGAGCTTATTATAATAAAAAATAGAAAACAGATAATATATTATTTGTTTTCTAAATAGCTAAGTGAGGAGCGTGATAGAGAAAGGATTCAAAACAGAATAGCATATACCTGTGAGGGATACAAGAAGATCGCAAACAGCTACGCCATGACTGCCTTCGGGTGAGAGCGAGCCAGCCGGAAACGGCTGATACCTGCGGACTGGGGAATACGCGGCGGGAAACGGCGCAGGGAACGTAACAGGTGTATGTGTGGAACAGCAGAAAAAGAAAGCAAGGGAGTGGTGTTTCTATTTCCAGCAAAAAAGAAAAATGACCGATATATGTATATCTCTTTGCAACGGAATAAATTTTGCACAATTTATTCCGTTTGAGATAACAGCGGTCACTTTCAAAAAATGTATTGACTAAAGTATAGCATAAATCCGCCGAAATATGCAACTGTTTTATGCCTGTGTTAAAAACGTCCGCAGAATGAACGTATTATCCCGCTGTCGCGGGGCGGACGTTTTGGATCAATCCTGCGGATTGATTATACTGCCGCAGGAGAATGGGCGGGTTAAAAAGAACGCTCGAATTTTGCGGCAGTATACTACCTCTGCGGAGGTAGGCAAGCATATTGTTTGTATATACGCCCCGCCCTCTGGCGGCGTGTATATACAAACAGCTTGTCGGTGGCGCTGCCCCCGAACCCCCGGAACGCGGGAGAGAACCGCGTTCCCGCAAAGGGGCTTCCCCCTTTGCAATCCCCCCACTTAAACACGATATAGAAGGGAGTGAGAACTTACGAACAAATCCAAAATGTTCTGTTTTCGGCTCAGTGAATCGGATTATTTACGAATCCACAGCAGAGCCGAAAAAGCGAAATTAAGTATGTCCGCATTCATTCTGTCCTGCGCGCTCGGCAAGGAAATCGTCATTGTCGAGGAACTGGAAAATTCCCTGTCGGAGCTGAAAGCGATCGGCAGAAACCTCAATCAGCTAACCGTCCTTTGCAATATGGGAAAGCTGCAAGCGGTGGAACTCGCAGAGATCAAACAGCAATTCGGTGTGCTTGTGGAATCTATCACGGGCTTGAAAGCGGGGTGACTTCATGGCTGTGGTTTCCGCTATCAAAGCGAAAACACAGAGTAAAACCGCCACGGGAAAAGTGATCGCTTATGTAATACAGGAGAAAAAGACTATGTTCCATGATATGGAAACCGATCAGAAATACCGTTTAATCAGCGGTCAGAACTGCGTAGCCGAAACAGCGTTCAAAGAATTTATGGCAACGAAAATCCAGTACGGTAAAGACAGCGGCGTGTTCTATAAGCACTTTGTTCAGAGTTTCAAGCCGGGCGAAGCTACCAGCCCCAAGGAGATACACCAAATGGGCATGGAGCTTGCGGAATATTTCAAGGGATTTGAAGTAGTTGTTGCCACACACATTGACGCGGATCACTGGCACAATCACCTGATCGTCAATTCCGTAAATGCCGAAACCGGGCTGAAAATTCAATTCAGTGAACGAAATTTCAATCAGCTTAGGCAGCGGTCGGATGAGATATGCAAGGCGCACGGGCTGGAAGTATTGAAAACCTATCAAAAAGAAATACCTGTCGCGGGAATGAACACACGGGAATACCGGGCGGCAGAACGGGGGAACAGCTGGAAATTCAAGTTAATGAATGCCATTGATATGGCTATGGAGTCAAGCAGCACAAAGGCTGATTTTATCGCCAATATGGAGAAGATGGGCTACGGTGTGAAATGGATTGACCGTTACAAATATATCACCTACACCGCCCCGGAAGGTCAGAAATGCCGAGACAACCGTCTCCATGAAGAAAAATATTTAAAGGAGAGGATGGAACAGTTCTATGAGTTTAGACAGACTCAAAACCTTGAACAAGCTGGACAAACCGCTGATGCAGCCGGAAAACCTGATGGAAGAATACAATCTGAAACTGCCGTTTTACGGAATCCCCCCGGAGGTCTTGAACACACTGGTGCGAATGATCACCGAAGTAGCCAAGCACCAAGCGCCTATGCAGGAGAGAGTCGCGCACCTGCCCACATGGGAAGATTGGGCGACACAGATCATGCCCACAGTGAAAACGGCCATGAGCGCCCACACAGAAGCCGTCAGAGCGTGCGAGAGCAGCTTGCGCCGGGACTTTCAGAATCAGGGGGAACAGCAGAGGAACAGCCTGTCGGCTTTGATGGACAGGAAGCTGAGTGGACTGGAGCAGACATTAGCAGCGAGGGACAACACTCCGGTCAAGCTGCGTCTCAAGTGGATCGGGGTTGGAGCGGCATTGCCGGTGCTGTTGTCGGGGCTGCTGTGGCTCTTGAGGCTCTTCTTGTAAGCGACCAGCCGAAAGAAAAAGAATCCAAAAATCAGGCGGTAGAACGGAAAAATCGGCAGAAGAAAAAACAGTCCCACGATCGCGACTGGGAAATGAGCTTATAGGAGCGTGATATCTATTTGAACAAATCCCGCCACAAGCGCGGCATGGCACCTTGAAAATTGAATAAACGGAGGCGATCGGCATTAAAAAGAAGGACTACGGCACGGGAATCCCACGGCATGAAATTGAAGCTTTAGCCCGGTGCCTGCTTCCCGAAATACAGAAATTCTTTGAGAGTGAAGAAGGTAAAAAAGAGTTTTCAGAGTGGAAGCAGGAGCAGGAAGAAAAACAAAATGAGAAACAATCTATCAAGAATTAGAAAACACAGCGGGGCGGCGTTCATTACCGCCGTTCCCGCTTATACATAGAAAAATAGCGGGGATGGCTGAAAATATGCCATTCCCGCTATTTTTGCGCTTATATTACTTTTTACCGTTGAAGTTTGGATAGTCAAAATATAGCACAAATCCGAACGATTCGCCTATCGGAATGATAGTAGAACGGTTCGGATTATGTGCGTTTGGTGCGCCCAAGAGGACTTGAACCTCCACCGAGTTGCCTCGACTAGAACCTGAATCTAGCGCGTCTGCCAGTTCCGCCATGAGCGCAAATTGGTGTTCCTTTGAATTTTTTTACGGATAAGAAACTAAAACCGAGGTGGAGTTTTCTAGAACATTTCCACTTTATATAAAAACGAGAAGTTTTCCTCGATTTTATCATATATTATAATTGTTTCACCAAGGTGACACTACCTGAATCTAGCGCGTCTGCCAGTTCCGCCATATCCGCATATCTATAAAATCGAGCAGTTAACCTGCTCTATTTTACTTTATTTATGAAAGTCAAACTCGAAATCAACAAACTCAAAACCTTGCAATAATGCGTTTAAAAACATTTCATCAGCAACTATTTTGTTTGAAACAAAGACCTTGTCAGGGCGAGACTTTGTATTATTCATAGAAGTAACAATTTCTCCATCCTTTAACGCATACACATGATTCTCCGTACCGTCATTGAATGTAATTCTTATTGTCTTTGTTCCCGGAACAATGTACATTTCATGCAGACGATCAGCAACAGAAAAATCTTCTGAATAAACATAGTTTTTTATAAATCCGCAAGAATCCTTTCCTACATCTTTAAATCCAATTTTTCCCTCTTGATTTGGTTCGTCGGCAGAAATATAGATCGATTCAATGTCAGAAAAAGAATGTCCAAGGGTTTTTAAAAGCGTGTCTTCAGACTCGTTGCTGCAAGAGGCAAGAACACCAACCATTACGCAAAAAAGTATTGGGATAATCCTTTTCATTCTCATCTCACCATATTTCTAAAGAGGTGACATTGCCTGAATATAGCGCGCCTGCGGTTTCGCAATATTGCGTATAGATGTTTTCTTCAATTTTTCACACGGTAAGAAAACTAAAACCCGAGACGGAGCAAAATGTTTTTCCCACTTAATACTGTTATTCACAGCGAAAGTTATTATAACTATTGAGTCAATAAAAGTCAAGTGGAAAAATGGTGATAGTTACGAGTGTTCTCACTAAACTATATCTTGTGATCGTCTTGAACTATACCCGGGGCGTTTCTCATGTTTTCCTCATGAAAAAAGTCCCTCAGGTTTTTCATTGCGCCGCTAAGTATTTTAACCTCTTCAGGAGTAAGCATTTCAGATACAGCCTTGACCATGCGACGGTGAAAACGCCTATGAATATATGAAAGAGTCCGCCCGCGTTCAGTTAAACGCACATACACAACCCGACGGTCATATCCTGCACGCTCTCGTTCCACAAGTCCTTTTTTTCAAGGCGGTTTATGGTAATTGTCATAGTGCTTGCCGTTACCATCATTGCCGATGCAACTTCAGATATCGTTTGCAAATCCCCGTCACCGATTGCATCAAGAGTATGAACTTCATTAACTGTTATTGAACTACCGGAAACCAGCTTGAGTGCTCTCTCCTCGACCTTGAGAATTTCGTTGAATGTGTCCACAAGCAGGTGGTTCAACACATCCAGATCCCTCTCCATTAGAAACCTCCGTTTTTATAAATTCTTTGTCTGCCCAACTTGCTTTTGGCCTACAGTATTTATCCAAGTTTTGCATATTTTATATGCAAATAATCGTATGCCGGATATTAAATTTAAATAGACGGCAATCAATAAACTAAATATACCATAAAAAATACATTTTTCATACACCCTATTTACTAATCTCTCTAAAATTCTTAAACACTGCAATGCTTTGACCGAAGATTTAGAGTTGACGAAAACAATAAGGTGTTGTATAATAATCTAAAACTTGTCTTAATTTTATGCAGAACCCCTGCCATACTGGGCGGAGGGAGGGAATACAGAATGTCGGAAGTTCGTGTAAAAGATAATGAAAGCCTTGACAGCGCCCTGCGGCGTTGGAAAAAGTCATGCGCGCGATCAGGCGTGCTCGCTGAAGTGCGCAAAAGAGAACATTATGAAAAGCCTTCTGTTAGACGCAAAAAGAAATCGGAGGCTGCACGTAAGCGCAAGTTCAAATAGAAAGAGGCCTTTATCCATTTAAGAAGCGGGCAGCGATGCCCGCTTCTTGGTTAATCAAAACTTATATAAAATAAATCGTGTTAGGAGAGAAACATGTCGCTGCTTCATCCTGATTTGTTAAAAAACAGTTTAATCGATATTACACTTAACGATTTGCATCAACTGGGCGTGCGCGGTTTGCTTCTTGACGTTGATAATACATTAACCACACATGGCAGTCAAGTGCTTGATTCGCAAATTGCTGCATGGCTGGTGCATATGAAAAAACACAATATATCGCTTACCATCGTTTCAAATGGGAAACCGTCGCGCGTAGCTCCGTTTGCCGCCCGCTTAGGCCTTAGGTACATAGCGTTTGCGTGCAAGCCATTGCCTATCGGGTTTATCAGGGGCGCCCGCCGGTTAGAGTTGCCGCGCTGTCAGTGCGCCGCCATCGGTGATCAAACATTTACAGATATAATAGGCGCAAATCTGGCAGGCGTACGTTCAATACAACTTTTGCCAATATTGCCTGAACGACAATTAACGCTGCGACTTAAAAGACATTTTGAAAAGTATATTTTAGACCGTTTTAGGAAATTACAAGATAAAAACAATAAAAAATGAAGTCCGAAAAGGGGTTTTAGGTATGCAAAAAGATATTATTGAAAATTCAGGCACTGCCGGCAGTTTTATTAACGATATAATTGAAGAGGAACTGGCGCCGGGCGGTAGATGTGAGGGCATGAGTATTCACACACGCTTTCCGCCTGAGCCAAACGGTTATCTGCATATCGGACATGCCAAGGCTATATGTATTGATTTTGGCGCTGCTCAAAAATACGGCGGTCTTTGCAATCTGCGCATGGATGACACCAACCCCACTAAAGAAGATGAAGAATACGTCGAAGCAATAAAAGAGGATATTCACTGGCTTGGTTACGACTGGGGAAACAGGTTTTATTATGCGTCCGATTATTTTGATATAATGTACGATCTTGCTGTCGGGCTGATACGCAAGGGTCTGGCATATGTTTGCGAGATGTCGCCCGAAGAACTGCGATTAAACCGCGGAGACTTGACCCATCCCGCAGCAAGCCCATATCGCGACCGACCTGTGGAGCAAAGTCTTGATTTGTTTGCGCGCATGAAAAGCGGCGAATTTGCTGACGGCAGCATGACACTGCGCGCCAAAATTGACCTTGCCAGCGGCAATTTTAATATGCGCGATCCCGTGATTTACCGTATCAATCATATGGCCCATCATCGGCAAGGCGACAAGTGGTGCATTTACCCGATGTATGATTACGCACATCCCATAGAAGATATGATTGAGGGCATCACCCATTCTTTGTGCTCATTGGAATTTGAGGATCACCGCCCGCTTTACAACTGGGTGCGTGACAATGTGGACTATGAGCTAAAATGTAAACCGCGCCAAATTGAGTTTGCTCGACTAAACCTGTCATATACCATAATGTCCAAACGCAAGCTAAGGCGCCTTGTGGAGGAGGGCGTTGTGTCGGGATGGGATGATCCGCGCATGCCTACTTTAAGCGGGCTTCGCCGTCGCGGATATACCCCGGTTGCCATACGAAACTTCATTGAACGTTTAGGAGTTGCAAAAACGCCCAGCACTGCCGACCTTGAATTTTTAGAATACTGCCTGCGAGAGGATCTTAACCTCAATGCTGCACGGGCAATGGCGGTGTTGCACCCGCTCAAGCTTACTATCACCAATTATCCAAAAGACAAAACCGAGACTTTCCTGGTTGAAAACAACCCCAACCGCCCCGAAGACGGACAGCGCAGCGTCACATTTTCCCGTACTCTTTGGGTGGAGCGCGATGACTTTATGGAGCAGCCTATAAAAAAATATTTTCGCCTATATCCCGGAAACGAAGTGCGCCTTAAATCGGCGTATATCGTTAAATGCACCGGCTGTATAAAGGATTCGGATGGCAATGTAATTGAAGTTCTTGCTGAATACGATGATAAAACGCGCGGCGGCAACACACCCGACGGCAGACGCGTCAAAGGCACTATACACTGGGTTGATACCACAACGGCAATTGATGCCGAGGCTCGGCTGTACTCGACAATCTTTCGCGATTCCGACCCCGAGAGCGAAGGCAAGGATTTTATGGAATGCTTGAATTCTGATTCTTTAGAGGTATTAACTGACTGCAAGGTAGAAGCTTCTTTGGAGAATGCAGCTTTCCCCTCCTCTTACCAGTTCATGCGTCAGGGCTATTTTTGTGTTGATTGCTATGACAGCAAGCCGGGCAAACCTGTTTTTAACCGTTCGGTAACACTTAAAGACAGCTTTAAGTTAAACCGCTAAACTACACAGTTACAGCTGTTATAATTCAACAATAATCATACTGGGATCGGTACAGCTCATAATAAAAACCCTTTTTGACAAGCAACTCGCTGTGTTTGCCCTGTTCCACAATGTTTCCGTCACGCACTACAAGTATGACATCAGCATTTTTGATAGTGGAAAGCCTGTGTGCAATTACAAAACACGTACGGTTTCGCATCAGCCGCAGCATCGCGTCCTGTATGCGACGTTCGGTTTGCGTATCCACATTGGAAGTGGCCTCGTCCAAAATCAGCATTTTGGAGTCTAACAGCATAGCTCGTGCTATGGTGAGAAGTTGCTTTTGACCTTTGGATATGCTGATGCCGTTGTCACTGAGTATCGTATCATACCCTTCGGGAAGCGACATTATAAACTGATGTATATTGGCTGCCTTTGCAGCATTTTCAACCTGTTCTAATGTGACATTGTCCTTGCCGTATGCAATATTTTCAAATATGGTGCCGTGAAAGAGCCAAGTGTCCTGCAATACCATTGTGTATGCACGCCTAAGGCTCTTTCTTGTTATATTCTTTATATTGTTACGGTCGATAAAAATGCCGCCGAAATCGACATCGTAAAATCGCATCAGCAGGTTGATAATCGTTGTTTTGCCAGCGCCGGTCGGACCAACGATGGCAATCACAGAGCCTTTTTCAGCGTTTATATTAAGACCCCGTATTATGGTCTTACCGGGCTCATACCCAAACACAACATTTTTAAACTTAACATCACCGGTTACATCATCAAGCACATATGCATTTGGTGAATCTTTCGGTTCGGGCTGTTCGTCAATCAGCTTAAACACCCGCTCTGCTGCAGCAAATGCCGACTGAAGCTCGCTTATAATATTGGCGAACTCATTAATAGGGCCTGCAAACTTGCGTGAATAAAGCACAAAAGAGGATATGTTGCCCAATGACAGTGATCCGCCCATATACAGTATCGCACCGAAAATGCTTATCAATGCAAGCGATATATTGTTTATAAAGTTCATAGTCGGACCGATTACGCTGCCGTAATAATCGGCATTAAAATAAGCATCTACCGCGTTGCTGTTTTTTTGATCAAACCTCGATATTATTACATTTTCGCAATTATACGCCTTGGCTGTCTTGTGACCGCTTGCAAACTCCTCAACAAAACCGTTGAGCTCACCCAATTTAGCCGAGCGCAGACGAAACAGCGGTCTTACCTTTTTTGCTCTGTATCTTGTAAACAAGATTGATACCGGTACCGTAAATAAAAACACAAGGATTAGCTGAGGAGATATCGTAAGCATCATTACAAATGAACCAACCACCGTTATAAAGCTGGTACATATTTGCACAAAGTCACTGGAGAGAGAAGTGTTTACCGTATCAATATCATATGAGATAATGCTGATTATGTCGCCTGCTTGGTGGCGGTCGAAAAAGCTGACCGGAAGGGATGCAAGCGAGTTGAACGCGTCTTTTCGAAGATTGTAAACAACATTGCGGCTAAGCTTTATCATAATTATGGAAAGCAGATATCTCATAACTGCGGAAAATATGTAAAATAAAATCATTAAAAGTGCATAATAAAAAACAGTGTCAAACATCACCTTTCCTTTGCCGGGCTCAATTGCATCAATTGCATATCCGGAAAGCTTTGGCCCTATCAAAGCAAAAAGATTGGATGCCACGGTCAATACAATAACCGCTAATAGAAGCCATTTGTGCCTAAAAAGGTATTTCCAAAGTCTTTCTAAGAGATATGATTTTTTCATTTTGGGCTTTGTATCCTTTGGCATGCCGTTTTTTTGATTAGGCATCATTCTATTACGCATGCTGCTTCCTCCCATTGATTGCCTCGCCCATTTGTGTATCATATATCTCGTGGTATGCCTCACAGCGAATTAGAAGCTGCTCGTGTGTACCATAACCGGTCATTACACCGTCTTCCAATACCATAATTTTATCACAGTTCATAACCGAACTTATGCGTTGAGCCACTACAATAGTAGTGGTATCCTTAAAGTTGCGGTTTAGAGCTTTGCGCAATGCAGCGTCAGTTATATAGTCAAGTGCACTCGAGCTGTCGTCCAACAGCAGTATTTCGGGATCACCCGCCAGAGCACGGGCAATAAGCAGCCGTTGTTTCTGTCCGCCACTGAGATTTGATCCTTTTACCGTAAGCCTGTGATTTAGGCCGCCTTCCTTTTCCATCACAAAATCCGCCTGCGCAAATTGTGCGGCGGCTTTTATTTTATCCTCACAAATTGAACGACCAAAATCTATGTTTTCTTTAATGGTGTCGGCAAACAAAAAATCGTTTTGAAATACAACACCAAACTTGGTGTGCAAAATTTCATTCGGCATACTTTTAATGTTTTGTCCCAAAAGTAGTATTTCGCCTGAATCAACATCATAAAAACGAAGTAATAGATTAATTATAGTCGATTTTCCGCTTCCAGTTGCGCCAATTATGCCAAGTGTCTGACCGCGTTTAAGCGAAAAATTGATATTGCTGAGATTTTCTTTAACTTTGTTATATGAAAAGAAGACATTCTTAAACTCAACATGAAATTCGCTTGGGGTTTTCTGCAATTCAACAAAGCGCATTTGCTCGGGCGATTCAAGCACCTGAGCCACTCTTTTTGCGCTTGCAGCACCCTTTGAATACATTACAAACAGGCGGGTAACCATCATCAGAGCATGCAAAATAATAGTAAAATAGGTTAGGAACGCTATGATTATACCCGGCTTAGCAAGTCCGGCATTGACTCTAAAAGCTCCTACAACCACAACCAATGTAAGTCCCGCATTAAGTAAAAGATGCATAACAGGGTTAGTAGATGACATTAAAATGCCGGCTTTCTTATCTTTTGATACAACCTCTTGATTTACATTGTCAAACTTTTCTTTTTCATAATCGGTTTTGGACAGCGCTTTTATCACCCTTATTCCCGCCATATTCTCCTGAATTGTACGCACAAGCTTGTCTACGGCTAACTGCGCATCAGTATATAGACTAATACCCTTTTTAGATACAAAAAACACGAAAACCGCAAGCAAAGGCAGCGTGCCGATTAGGATTAATGCAAGAACCGGTTCAAGCGTAAGTGTAACGACTATGCCTCCAAGCAAAAGAATAGGGGCACGAACACCAAGGCGCTGCATCCTGTCTACCATCTGATGTATGTAATATGTGTCGGAGGTTAGCCTGGATATTAGGGACGGCAGAGTGAATTTATCTGTTTGCCTACACGAAAGCATAGATATTTTTTCAAACAAATCGTGCCTGAGCGTTCTTGTTATTTTACTCGATGTGCTTATGGACATCCTGTTTGCAATAATATTAAAAACAATCGCGACAACTGCACAGCCAATCATTAATCCCCCGTACAAATAT
>DHNF01000151.1:0-659 GCA_002409375.1 Ruminococcaceae bacterium UBA5423 | reverse complement strand
CAAATATACATTTGTGATGTTGCCTTTAGGTACAACATCATCAATTATATATGACAGAAGCCACGGAATAAGCAAATCCATAATAGTGCCGGTAAATTTTATGAAAAACTGGAAACAGATTTGCAAAGAATACGGCTTGATATATGTAAACAATTTTTTCATTCTTAATTTTTTACCTTTAATTTTTCGGCATACGCCTTTGATTTTCCGGCAACTCGTTCAAGCAACATTAAAAAATAAGCTTTTTCCTCATTTGTAAAATCTTCGGTTATATAATCGTTCCACTCGCCAAGAGCAGAAAACACAACCGGAAGAATATCAATCGCCTTTTGCGTTGGATATACCTCAGTGACACGCTTGTCGGAGTTGCTTGTCTGCCTTGTTACATATCCGTTTTGCTGGAGCAAATTTAACTGACGCGTCACATTACTCTTATTTATAAATATGTTTTTTGCAAGCCTGTCTTGAGAAATGCCTGGGTTGCGGCATATGTTAATGATGTAAGTACACTGATATCCGCTAATCCCGTACTTTTCAAGGCGTTCGCCCCTGTACTGTGCGGCACACCTCGAAATTACACCGATGTATTTCATATAAAAATTCATCCCTTTAATCTCCCCCATATCCAGCATTAAAATTAGTTGCGTCCGCAACCATTA
>DHNF01000031.1:10376-10519 GCA_002409375.1 Ruminococcaceae bacterium UBA5423 | reverse complement strand
TTTTTAACAAGAAACAGTATAAGATTTGATGGTTGTTTATAAGTATACTTTTCTTTTAATAAGGCATCGACCATAAAACAACATCCTGTGTCGTAACATAGGCCGTGCAGAAGCGCTCATGCTGATGCGTAGCATAGCAAAGG
>DHNF01000031.1:4982-10217 GCA_002409375.1 Ruminococcaceae bacterium UBA5423 | reverse complement strand
ACTGTAAGTGCATAATCCAAGTCCTTGGATGGGGAAAAACTATCCTTTTGTCTTTTTGAAATAACCTGCACCAATTTTGCAACTGCCTCCTGCGGACAATCCACACCATAAAAGGAGCAAATATCCTTGATCTTAATGCTATTTGATAATGCCCCCTGCTGCTGTTCATATGCACGGTGCTCTAACAGCGAACCGTCAAATCTAACAGTATGAACATAGCAAAGAAAATCGCAGACATAATGCATGACAATTCCTAACCTCAGTGAACGCCACCATGAGAGGTTTTGCCCGCTGCGCAAACTTTTTTTGCAAAAACGATAAATCATTCGTGCAACCATATTGCCTGCAGCGCCAATTTCATGCATATGTATAAACCGCTGATGCGTACAGTCGGGGTAAATGCTTCCCAGGGCAAACCAGCGTTGGTTTATTTTTATATTCAGCCGCCCTTCGCACCCCTCGGCGATAAGTGCGGCCAAGTTGCGATGAATACGCATTTTCATATTTTACCATGCCTTTCGATGACCGCCTCTGCCCTGCAAAAAAGGGCAGCCAGATTTTTGCGTCAGTAAAATACAGTATAAAGGCAATGGGTACAAAGTGCAAGACGGAAATAATTTCAAGCCGCTTATGCATTTCCTACATGGTTAAATAAGAATTAGTTAATCTTTCGCGCGGTTGCAAGACAAGCAGGCGCGATTTTGGCGATATTGTCCGGGCGTCACCCCTATCCGATTGCGGAACACGCGAGACATATAAGATGCCCGTTTAAATCCGAATTTTAATGCTATTTCACCTAATGTCAGTGATGTATATATTAAAGCCTCACACACCAGCTTAAGCCTGTAGTCGATTAAATATTGCCCGACTGTTGTACCGGTCAACTCACGAAAGCCACGAAGAAGCGTTGTATGGTTGGTATGAAAAGTCCGGCACAGCAAACTGATTGATATATCTTTATCATAATGCGCACGGATATATTCTAAAGTTAGGTGGGCAATTGATGTTGTGAGGTTTTCTTTGTTAGTGAAACGCTTGTATTCATCATCTGAAAGCAGCAATAACTCAATTAGATTTACAAGCACGCGACTTTGCCAGTTATTGTCCGGCTTGTTTTCCAATTCGTAAATTGCCGACGAAAAAAGAGCATACACTTTTGGACTGGAAATATTGTCAATTGGCAGTACACCTACATACGCCGGGTTGACCTCAAAGAACAAATAAAGAGGAAGCTCTTGAAAAAAATGTGCTTTTCTTTTATCTGCTAAAAAATTATGCTTTTGAAGCTCAAATATCTCGGGTTTAAATGCAATTGACTTAGCCTTTAATTTTTTGTTATAAAACACATGCGCTTGTGTATCGGCACATCGAAAAATCAGCGCACCCGATTGTATAAAGCATCTGCAACGGTTAATTTGGATTGATGTGCAGCCGCTCTCAATTAAAACGAGCTGCAAGTGGTCTTTAGGCGGTGGATTAACCAAATTCTCATTGCTGTTAAAAAAAATTGGTAGGTTGTTGGTCTTATAACAGCATTGCGCCGACATGGTAACACATCCTTTAACCCTTTATATCAGTATTTTTTAAATTTTATGCCCGCATTGTGGGCAATAAACATTATCATGCTGTATTTGAGCACCACAGTGTGCACAAACTGCAAAACCTCCCTTTATAACCGTCATATCATGCGATTCAATAGTCGTTAAAGCATCGCGGCTAAGCTGTCGCGCCTTGTCGCTGACTAATTTATAGACTGCCGAACAGTCGGAGCACGAAAGATAATATGTCGTGTTATACCTGAATATCGGTATAAAAAAAACATGAAAATAGCTGTAATGCTTTGAAAGCAGCATTGTATGTCTTTCGTTACAGAATAAACAGGGAATATTCAAAAAACGCCCCATATCCTTTTGCTTTGTCCCGGTTCCAAATAAAAAGAACATCGTTCTCCTCCCAGTGTAGTTAATTTTGAGCCTGTTCCAGTATATCCCAATAAATGCCGCAAATCAACACCCCATGAAAATAAAATATCGACTTGCATTTTTGTTATCAATGCTGTACTATATGATTTGTTCACTTTAAACCGCAGCGGTTTAAAGTGCAAAAGCGGTATGGAGGGTGTCATATGTCAAAAGAAACTATAATTTGGGTAACGATTGGAGCATACTCGGTGCTTATGCTTGCAATAGGCTTGCTTAACTCCCGAAGTACAAAAAGTATATCAGATTTTACAGTAGGTGGCCGCAATGCAGGGGCATGGATGTCTGCACTTTCATACGGAACATCATATTTTTCAGCTGTTATGTTTGTTGGGTATGCCGGCGTAACCGGGTGGAAATACGGATTGTGGGGCTCATTAGTTGGGATCGGAAACGCTGTTTTCGGCTCGCTTCTTGCGTGGATAGTGCTTGCACGACGCACACGTGAAATCACCCGCAGTCATAATATAAAATCCATGCCGCAGTTTTTTGACAAGCGATTTGAAAGCGTTGTAATGAAAAGCTTTGCAGTTGCTGTTATATTTATATTTTTGCTGCCTTATTCGGCATCAGTATATAAAGGGCTTACAAGTGTCTGTGTGGTGCTGCTTGGTATTAATGAACAGGTTTGCATGATTGTGATTGCACTGGCTGCGTTGGCGATTGTGGTTTTGGGTGGTTATGTCGCCACACTAAAAGCGGATTTTGTACAGGGTATCATAATGATAGTGGGAGTTTTAGCTCTTATTATCGCTGTTATCCGTTGTAGCCATGTTGGTGGTTTAAGTGCAGGGCTTAAAGCTCTGTCGATCGAAACATCTAAGCTTAATCTTGGAGTTAAAGAATATATCGGTCTTGGTGCAACAATACTAATGACATCTTTCGGTACCTGGGGGCTGCCTCAGATGATACATAAATATTACTGCATTCGTGATGACCGCGAAGTGAAACGCGGCACAATTATTTCTGCGTTGTTTTCGTTGTTAATAGCTGGCGGCGGATATTTTATTGGGTCGTTTTCACGACTTTTCTTTACCGAACTACCATCGCCGCCAGGTGGTGGAGCAGGTTCGGCCGATTTTCTGATACCGAATATGCTAAGTGACGCCGGACTCCCTACCATACTGCTGGGGCTTGTCGTGGTGCTTTTAATTTCGGCTTCAGTTTCAACTCTTTGCTCAATTACGCTTTCTGCGTCGTCCACTCTTTCTATGGATTTTATCCATCCTCGGCTATTCCCTAAATTGGATTCAAATAAGGTCACGGTCATTACCAAAACTCTTTGCGGCTTATTTATTGCACTTTCATATATTATTGCCAACAGCAAGACACCGATACTCGATATGATGTCATATTCATGGGGCATTTTGTCGGGCTGCTTTTTAGTGCCGTATTTGCTGTCACTTTACTGGAAAGGCATCAACCGCGCAGGCGCGTGGGCAGGTATGCTTGGCGGTTTTTTTGTTGCACTGCCGCCGGTATTAAGCAAGCTGTTTTTCCCCTCTGCGGCGCTGCCCGGGTTTGATAAAATTGCTAACTTAGGGCCTCATTTCGCCTGTGCGGCAATAGTTGTCTCGTTTGTTTTGAGTTGTGCGGTTAGTAAAATAGCCGTATACAGAAAATGGACGGGCTCATTCCCAAACCCATCTTTTAATATTGACAAGACTGCTGCAGGTGTTTCACAATAATACCGGTTGATGGAACTTATACTAATGTCCGACTAAAAACTTAATAATCTTTTAATCGGATATTAGTATTAAATGGCTGCCCGGAACGGGCGGTCATTGCTTTGTCACTTTACAACATTCTAAAATGTTAGTATAATGGTTTAAATCGATAAAGATAAACAAAAGAAGGGCCGGATAAATATGCAAAACCAAATTTGGAACCGTGACCTGGAATGTATGCAGCGCAGCGAAATGCAAAGTCTTCAATTGACTCGCCTACGCGCGCTTGTTGATTACTGCGACAAGAATGTCGAATTTTATCATCGCAGACTAAAAAAGGCGGGCGTAACTGCAGATAAGATAAAAACATTATCAGACATTAAGTACATTCCGTATACGACCAAAGAAGATTTGCGCGACAACTATCCGTTTGGAATGTTCAGTGTGCCGCTTAAGGATATCGTGCGTATACATGCCTCATCGGGTACTACCGGCAACCCGACCGTAGTAGGGTACACACGCGAAGATATGGAGAATTGGACCGAGCAGGTTGCACGCATTGTCGTGGCAGCGGGTGCAGACGAGAATTCTCTGGTGCAAATTTGCTTTGGTTACGGAATGTTTACCGGTGCAATTGGCTTGCATTACGGACTGGAGAAGATAGGTGCATCTGTCATACCTGCTTCGTCAGGAAATACCGTAAAGCAACTTAAATTTATGCGCGATTTTGGCACTGACACAATAGTTGCAACCCCCTCCTATTGCCTGTATCTTGCCGAGACGGCCAGGGAAATGTGGGATGAGTATCCTGCTGACCAATACCGTCTAAAGCTTGGTCTGCTTGGCAGCGAGGGCTGTACGCCCGAAATGCGCTGTCAAGTTGAACAAAGATGGGGCGGCGGATTTTTTGCAACCGACAATTATGGTATGTCCGAGCTCAACGGTCCGGGTATTTCGGGAGAGTGCCGGTATAGAAACGGCTTACATATTAACGAGGATCATTTTTTATGTGAAATTATTGACTCGAACACCCTTGAGGTTCTCGATAAAGGGCAGACCGGAGAATTGGTTGTTACAACATTGACAAAGCGCGGTATTCCAATGCTTCGCTACCGTACTAAAGACATTACCCGTATCAATTACGACCCTTGTGAATGTGGCAGGACAAATGCGCGCATGAACAAAATAATCGGTCGCTGCGACGACATGCTTATTATACGCGGTGTTAATGTTTTTCCAACACAGGTTGAAAGTGCTCTTATTGGGATTACAGAAATCAGCCCACACTATCAGCTTGTTGTCACAAGGGAGAATTTTGCCGATCAACTCGAGGTGCGTGTCGAGCTTATTGACGGCACACTGCTTGAGCGTTATGCTGAGCTTGAAGCGCTGCAAAAGCGCGTGCATGACCGCGTAAAATCCATACTGGGAATTGAGATTGCAGTAAGCCTTGTTGAACCCAAAACAATTGAGCGTTTTACCGGCAAAGCACAACGCATTGTCGATTTAAGAGACTAATACTAATATCCGACTAAAAACTTCTTATCTTTCCGGTTCTTTTCGCGCCGGACTTGCGTTTCCTCCTTGCC
>DHNF01000031.1:0-4791 GCA_002409375.1 Ruminococcaceae bacterium UBA5423 | reverse complement strand
ACTTGCGTTTCCTCCTTGCCGGGCTAAATAAACGGAAATATTTTGTCTTTATTCTTAGCGTTTTTTATGTTAAAATGTTTTTATCTCTTGTCCGGCAGTGCCGGATACGGAAAGAAGGAACCTAAATGAAAACCCTGATGCTGGGCAACGAGGCTGTTGCCCGCGGGCTGTACGAGGCCGGCGTAAAAGTCGTGTCTTCTTATCCCGGCACCCCCAGCACCGAAATTACTGAAGCCGCTGCGCTTTATGACGAAATATACACCGAGTGGGCGCCTAACGAGAAGGTGGCATTCGAGGTTGCGTTCGGTGCAGCGACCGGAGGTGCGCGCAGCTTTTGTGCAATGAAGCACGTTGGTCTTAATGTTGCTGCAGACCCGCTTTATACTGCATCCTACATAGGAGTAAACGGCGGCATGGTATGTGCTGTAGCCGATGATCCCGGTATGCACTCATCACAAAACGAACAGGATTCACGGAATCACGCAATCGCGTCCAAGACTCCTATGCTTGAACCATGCGATTCGGCTGAATGCATATACTACACAAAGTTAGCTTTTGAACTGTCTGAAAAGTTTGATGTTCCATTTTTGCTTCGGCTATCCACCCGCGTATCCCATAGCCGTTCACTTGTCAAAACATCACCTCGTGTTGAGATGCCGCTAAAAGATTACAAAAAGGATGTTCAAAAAAATGTTATGATGCCTGCAATGGCACGCATTCGCCGCAAAGTTGTGGAAAAACGCAACAATGAAATACTTGAATGGGCTGAAACCTCGGGCATTAACCAAGTCGAGTACAACGATACCCGAATCGGCATTGTATGTGCAGGAACATCTTATCTGTATGCGCGCGAGGCGCTTGGACAACGCGCGAGCTATTTTAAATTAGGCATGGTCAATCCCCTGCCGGTTAAATCTTTGATTGAATTTGCGCGGCGGGTCGGGCAGGTTTATGTTGTTGAAGAACTTGACGACATTGTCGAAACACATTGCCGTAAACACGGAATTCCGGTTATCGGCAAACTGCTTTTCCCGAATTACGGCGAGTTTTCGCAATCTATTATCCGCAATGCACTGCTTGGAGAGGAACCTACCCATAAGTCATTCGACAAGCCTGTTGCTCCCCGTCCACCTGTTTTATGCGCTGGTTGTCCACATCGCGGTTTGTTTTTAGCGTTAAAAAAGCTTAAATTATATATCAGCGGCGATATCGGCTGTTATACATTAGGTGCACAGGCTCCGCTTTCGTCGATTGATACGTGCGTCTGTATGGGCGCGTCGATTAGCGGGCTGCACGGCTTTAACATTGCACGCGGCAGTGAGCAGGCAAAAAGGTCGGTTGCCGTTATTGGCGACTCTACTTTTATCCATTCCGGAATCACCGGCCTTATAGACATTGTCTACAACAAAGGGCTGTCCACGGTTATTGTGCTTGACAACTCTATCACGGGCATGACAGGTCATCAAAACAACCCTTTAAACGGCCTTACAATTAAAGGAGATGTCACAACTGCGGTTGATTTAGAAGCTTTGGCCCATGCAATAGGTATACACCGTGTCAAAGTTGTCGACCCTTATGATATCGACGCTACACGCAAAACGGTTGAAGCTGAGCTTGACGCTCCGGAACCGTCGCTTATAATCGCTCGGCGTCCGTGTGCACTGCTAAAGACAGTCAAGCACAACCCCGCAATGACGGTGGACACCGACAAATGTACCGGCTGCAAAAGTTGCCTTAAAGCCGGATGCCCCGCAATATCCGTTAAGGGCAACGGCAACAAGGGGCGCGGTCACGCCGTAATTGACCAAAACCAATGTGTCGGCTGTGAAATATGCGCTAAATTTTGCGCATTTGACGCAATTAAATTTGGGGAGGCAACCGATAATGCTTAATCCGGTAAAAAATATTATGATTGTCGGTGTTGGTGGACAAGGCACTCTGCTTGCCTCTAAGCTCCTGGGAAAGGCTTTTGTTGAAAAGGGCTTTGATGTAAAGGTAAGCGAAGTGCATGGCATGTCACAGCGAGGCGGTTCGGTTGTAACCTATGTCAGATATGGCAAGAAGGTTTATTCCCCGGTTATTGATAAGGGCGAAGCTGATATTATTATTTCGTTTGAGCAACTCGAATCCGCACGATGGCTTGGCTTTTTAAAGCCTGACGGCGTTTTAATATCTAACACCCAAAAGATTGAACCAATGCCTGTCATCACAGGCGCGGCCACTTATCCAGACGATATTTTGCATACTATCCGACAAAAGGATATCAATATCATAGAGGTAGATGCACTTGATTTGGCAAAAAAATCAGGTTCAACTAAAGTTACCAATGTAGTGCTGCTCGGTGTTGCCGCACACTTTCTTGGTTTTGATAAACCGACATGGATAGATGTCATAAGCTCAACCGTACCACCCAAAACAGTAGAAATAAATAAGCGGGCATTTGAAATTGGGTATGCAGAGATTTGCAAATAATGCTCACTGAATAATACCGTTTGCGAACGATGTTATCTTTAGATGCTCATAAAAGATTATCTAAAGCCACAAAAATCATGATTTTTGTGGTTAGCAGGCATTAAATAGAAATGGAGTGAAACTTAATGCCGGTATATCAGCCCGATATCGAATGTGCTTCCCGTGATTATCTCAACGCGGTTGAGTCGGCACGGCTTGTAAAAATGATAACAACCGCTTACAAGCGTGTCCCTTTTTACAGAAAAAAAATTGACGAAGCCGGATTATTGCCCTCAGACATACACTCAATTGACGATATAAAAAAGCTGCCCTTTACGGTGAAGGACGATTTGCGGGATAATTATCCTTATGGCCTTATTGCTGTCGAGCCCTGTGAGCTTGTACGCGTTCATGCCTCTTCAGGGACTACCGGTAAACAAACGGTTGTCGGATATACGGCAAAGGATATCGACATATGGGCACAGTGTGCCGCACGTGCGATATCTGGAGCAGGCGGTACCAACAACGATTTTATCCACATATCCTATGGTTATGGTCTGTTTACGGGAGGGCTTGGGCTGCATTATGGTGCCGAGAAACTTGGTGCAACGGCAATCCCCGTTTCATCGGGGAACACAAAACGCCAGGTTGAGATTTTACAGGATTTTGGTTCGGATTTTCTTTGCTGCACTCCATCGTATGCAATGTTCATCGGCGAAACCGTTCGCGATATGGGTATTGATCCCAAAACACTCAAGCTGCGCGGCGGCATTTTTGGAGCTGAGCCATGGACTGACAACATGCGGCGCGAAATTGAGCGTTTGCTTGATATACAAGCATATGACATATATGGGTTGTCGGAAATTACAGGCCCGGGCGTTTCATATGAATGTGAATGTAAGAACGGACTGCATATATGTGAGGATTATTTTTATCCGGAGGTCATTGACCCCGACACTGGTGAGTGTTTGCCTGACGGGGAATTTGGCGAACTTGTGTTCACCTGTATTGGCAAGGAGGCACTGCCGCTGATACGCTACCGCACGCGCGACATATGTGCGCTGAATAGACAGCCGTGCGAATGTGGTCGCACTTTTGTGCGTATGACTAAGCCACACGGACGCAGCGACGATATGTTAATAATACGCGGCGTTAATGTTTTTCCGTCACAGGTGGAACATGTTCTGCTTGAGCTTAATATGGATCCGAACTATTTAATTATTGTCAACCGCATAAACAACCTTGATGTTATGGAGGTCCGGGTTGAAATGAACACGGCGATGTTTTCGGATACGGTACGGGATATAGAAAACACAGAAAAGCGAATAGCAGGCGCGTTGCAAAGCACGCTGAACATTAATGCACGCGTACGGCTTATGGAACCGGGATCACTACCGCGTTCCGAGGGCAAGGCAAAACGTGTTATTGATAACCGCGAGTTATAATTGATGGATGATATTAAAACGGCACGATGAAAGCATCGCGCCGTTTATCTTTGTTTGGAGCATCTATATGCCAATGTCTGAGAACAGGCTGCGCAGCAGCTTACAAGAATAGTGCAGCTTGTCACGCTCCTGCTCGTTAAGCGACAATTCGACAATACCTCGTATGCCGTTTCGGTTGACAATAGACGGCAGACCTACATATACACCATTCTCACCGTATTCACCGTTGGGCATTGTGGAAACAGTGAGAATGCTGTTTTCGTTGCCGAAAATTGCGCGTACAATGCGCACCATTGCCATTCCTATCCCATAATATGTCGCATTTTTAGCTTCAATGATTTTTTGAGCGGCGTTTTTCACATTCTCGCTTATTTTTTCCATTTCATCTTCACAAAACTGTCCGCCGGATTCAGCGCATATTGTCAATATCGGCTTGGTTGCAAGCAATGCCTGGGACCACGGCACAAATTCACTGTCGCCGTGCTCACCCATAACATACGCATGAATATTTCGCGGATCCACCGAAAAGTAATTACCAAGCATATAGCGCAGCCGAGCAGTGTCAAGTGTCGTGCCGGTACCTATAACACGGTGATAATCAATTCCCGAAATTTTTTGAGTAACATGCGTCATAATATCTACCGGATTGGTTGCAATCAAAAATATTCCGCTAAACCCCGAATTCATTACCGGGTCAATAATGGAACGAAACACTTCCGTGTTGCGTTGCAGCAAATCAATACGCGACTCTCCCGGCCTTTGGGCAACACCGGCACTTAGTACAACTATGTCGGCATCAGCGCAGTCATCATAACTTCCGGCGTATATCTTCATATGAGAATCTGAAAATGCAAGCCCGTGGTTTAAATCCACTTGCTGAAGTGCAAGATCCCCT
>DHNF01000040.1:2347-3861 GCA_002409375.1 Ruminococcaceae bacterium UBA5423 | reverse complement strand
CTATCGAGGCCGGGATTATGCCTGTGCTTAATAAAAAACAGATTGAACGAATGGTATCCATGACGGCCGCAAGTTTGCCGGCTAAATTCACAAAAATGATAAGCAAATACGAGCATCACCCTCAAGCATTGCGTGATGCCGGAATTGCATATGCCGTTGATCAGATTGTAGATTTGATATCCAACGGGGTGGACGGCATACATCTATACACCATGAACAATCCTTTAGTGGCGCGCCGCATTACCGAATGCATTTCGTCACTGATTGCGGTATAATACTATTTCTCCTATAAAACAAATGGAGAAATAGTATAAAGGGGGATGCCCTTGTTTAACCGTGTATTGCATATACCAGAAAAGCTGTCTGATATTGATACGGCCGAGGTTCTTCGATATCTTGGATATGCCAAAAGTCAACCTGATAGTGCAACGATGCGGCTTATAAAAAGGTGCTTGGAAAAGCTTTGTGCTGATGTTCGCCCACGATGTGTTTATGCCGCATTCCCGATAAAGCGTGGGGATGGCAGGTTGGCACTTGAGGGCTGCAGCCTTGTGTTTGAAGGGCAAGATATTGCCGATCATCTTAAAAATTGTCAGGTTGCAGTGCTGTTGGCAGTTACGTTGTCAGAACAGGCAGATAGGCTGATTCGCTGCGCTATGGCTAAGGATTTGACTAAAGGCATTGTTATGGATGCGTGCGCCAGCGCTGCGGTTGAAAGTGTGTGTGACCAGACCGAAAGCGTGATAAAAGCTAAGTTTTCGGGGAGCTTTTTTACAGAGCGGTTCAGTCCCGGTTATGGTGATTTTCCAATTGAAATGCAAAAGGATTTTCTCACCGTTGTCGACACACAACGAACAATAGGACTTTGCGCGACTCAAAGCAGTATACTGACTCCACGCAAATCGGTTACTGCTGTCATGGGTGTGGGCAATTATCCTGCTGCGCCCCCGAAAACCGGTTGCAACAATTGCCGGCTGCGTGAAAACTGTTCTTTTATCAAAAGGGGAGAATTTTGTGGATTTTCAAAGCCTTCTAAATAAACCCTTTGTGCTGCTGGACGGCTCAATGGGCATTATGCTGCAAAAGCAGGGACTGCCTCTGGGGGCGTTGCCCGAGCTTTTGAACATCACACAGCCTGGGCGCATTACTGAGATTCATCGCTTATATATTGAAAGCGGTGCTGATGTCATATATGCAAATACATTTGGTGCAAACAGCTATAAGCTGGCGACTGGCGGTTACACAGTTGACGCGGTGGTGTCGGCCGGTATATGTGCTGCAAAATTGGCGGCACAAGACACCGAATGTCTTGTGGCTCTTGACATAGGTCCAATCGGACAGATGCTTCAGCCAACCGGTAGCATGTCGTTTGAAGAGGCTGTTGAAATTTTCAGTGAGCAGATAAGGGCAGGAGTAAAAGCTGGCGCCGATGTTATTGTGCTCGAAACCTTTTCTGATTTGGGCGAGATGCGTGCAGCTGTACTCGCTGCAAAGGAAAACAGTACATTACCCAT
>DHNF01000040.1:0-2185 GCA_002409375.1 Ruminococcaceae bacterium UBA5423 | reverse complement strand
TGATAAAAACCACAGAACCTTTACCGGCTGCAGTGTTGCAAGTATGGCGTTGACATTAGAGGGACTCGGTGCAGATGCTATTGGGTTTAACTGCTCTTTGGGGCCCGACGATTTTATACCGCTTGTCGAGGAATTGTCATTGTGGACAAAACTGCCGATAATTGTAAAACCAAATGCCGGCCTGCCCGATCCGGAAAGTGGCAAATTTAATTTTTCGGACGACCGGTTTGCACGCTGCATACACGAGCTTGCAGATGTGGGAATTAAATTTGCTGGCGGGTGTTGCGGCACAACACCGTCAACAATAGCCGCAGTAAGAGCTGCACTAAATGATATAAGACCAATTCGCCGCAATGGCGACAAAGTAACAGCAGTTTGCAGTGCGACTAAAGCCGTTACAATTGACAGGGTGCGCATTATCGGTGAGCGCATAAACCCGACAGGCAAGAAAAAGTTTAAACAGGCGCTGTTACGGCAGGATATTGACTATATTCTCTCACAGGCTATTGAGCAAATCGAAGCCGGTGCCGATATTTTAGATGTCAATGTCGGTATGCCCGGAATTGATGAAAAAGATATTATGATAAAATGTGTCAATGCGATACAGGGTGTTGTGGATGCACCGTTGCAGCTTGATTCCTCCGATGTAGAAGTGTTGGAGGCAGGGCTGCGCCATTATCACGGCAAGGCCATCGTTAATTCAGTGAACGGGGATTTGGAGTCTCTACAAACGGTATTGCCGCTTGTCAAAAAATATGGTGCGGCGGTTATCGGGCTAACACTCGATAAAAATGGTATACCTCCTACCGCACTTCAGCGGTTTGCTATAGCGCAGCGTATTCTTGAACATGCGCAAAGCTTAGGGATTGCGCGCGAAAATGTGTTTATTGATTGCTTGACCCTTACCGCATCGGCAGAGCAGGAGGCAGCGCGGGAAACCCTCGACGCTGTGCGTATGGTCAAGGAAAAATTAGGACTAAAAACCGTGCTTGGAGTATCGAACATATCATTCGGGCTGCCAAACCGCGAGCTTATAAACCAGGCATTCTTAACGCTTGCGCTTGCGCATGGTCTTGACTTGCCTATAATCAACCCCAACGCTGTCGGCATGACGGGTGCTGTCCGTGCATTTCATGTGCTCTATAATTTTGATAAGTCAGCAACAGATTTTATTGATGCATATTCAGTAAGTCAAGTAGAAAACAAGGTTGACAAGCCAGATGACGGCGTTGATTTGCAGACCGAAAGCCTGAGCGGTGCTATTGAAAAAGGGCTTAAAAACGACACTGCACGCTTGACAACACAGCTGCTCAAATCGCTAGGTCCGATGGATGTCATAAATGCACATATAATACCCGCCCTTGACAAGGTGGGCGAGGAGTTTGATAAGGGACATTTGTTTTTGCCGCAGCTTATAGGTGCAGCCAGTGCAGCTCAGTCTGCATTTGAGGTTATTAAAGTAAGGCTATCGGCTGAAAATGCCGGCACCGTAAGCCGCGGCAAAATCGTGCTTGCGACGGTAAAGGGGGATATCCACGATATTGGCAAAAATATTGTTAAAGTGCTGCTTGAGAACTACGGATATACAGTAATTGACCTTGGCAGGGATATCGATTGCCAGGCTGTTGTCGACGCTGCAAAATGGCATGATGCTGATATTGTTGGGTTAAGCGCGCTTATGACGACAACACTTAAAAGCATGGAGAATACAATTGCATTGCTGCGTAAAAACAATGTGCCCGCAAAGGTTATGGTAGGCGGTGCTGTGCTAACACCCGAATTTGCAAAAAAAATAGGCGCCGATTATTACGCCGCCGACGCAAGGCAGTCTATTGATATAGCAAGGGAGGTAATAGGATAGCATAATCTATTCTATTGCCCTTAAACAAATACTTGCATTCACAACAAATATATGATAATATTTAAAAGCTGGATTTGTGAACCGGCGTGAATATTCCGGCTTACAGCCGTTATACTGATATGGAGGGCCCAAAATGACTGGTTTTGAAATTGCAATAGGAATTGTGCTGATTATTTTTTCTTTGGTGATTATTGCTATTGTATTGCTTCAGGAAGGCCGTCAATCAAATCTCGGCGCTATCCAAGGAGCTGCAGATTCTTTTCTTGACAAGGGCAGGGCACGAACTTTTGACGCAATGCTCACAAAATGGACCAAGGTAATTGC
>DHNF01000007.1:1615-6481 GCA_002409375.1 Ruminococcaceae bacterium UBA5423 | reverse complement strand
ACTGCCACAAATATGGAGGACACGGTTCCCAAAATTTTTCACAAGTGCTGTCAAACTCATGCAATCCGGCGTTTGTAACGGTGGGACTGGATTTGGGGCGCACACTGTTTTATAAATATTTTACCGGGTTTGGATTTACCGATCGCACCGGTATTGACATGCTAAGCGAATCTAAGGTAACTGACTTATTATATCATGACGAAAGCGAATTGGGTCCGATTCAGCTTGCTGTTTCGGCTTTTGGCCAGACATTTAAAGTGACTCCGATACAAATGATTACTGCAATGTCCGCAGTTGCCAACGGCGGCAAGTTGATGCAGCCCTATGTGGTTCAGCAGACGCTTGATGCACAAGGCAATGTAATTTCCAACACACAGCCTGTAGTAAAACGACAGGTTGTATCCGAAAGCTCAGCCACACAGCTTAACAAAATGATGGCCGATTCGGTAATAGGCGGCGGTGCTAAGAATTCTTATATAGCGGGATATCGTATGGCAGGCAAGACGGGCACTTCGGTAAAAACCGACCAGAAAAACACGCAAGGGACCGACAATGTTATCGCGTCTTTTTCGGGATTTGCGCCTGCCGACGATCCAAAATATGCAATACTGGTTATGCTTGACGAGCCCCAGACAGCAATACGCTATGGCGGAACATTAGCCGCTCCGGTTGCACAAAAAATATTTTCCGAGGCACTTCCCTATCTCGGAGTAGAGCCGAAATATACCGAGGATGAAATTGCTGCGATGGACAGAACAACACCAAGCGTAAAGGGCAAAAAGGTATCCGTCGCACAGACAATGCTAAGCAACCTTAATCTTCAGCACCATGTTGTAGGCAACGGGGATACAGTCATAAAGCAGGTGCCCGACAAGGGTGAAAGCATCCCCAGAAACGGTACGGTTGTATTGTATACCGATGAAACGGAGCTTTCAAAAACCACGGTTGTGCCTGATTTTACCGGCAAAACAATGAGCCAGGCAAATATAGCCGCTGCCAATGCACGCATTAACATACAAATAAGTGGGTTAGGTCTGGAAAGCGGTGAGGCCAAGGCTTCGGGGCAAAGCGTTGAAGCTGGCAGGCAGGTGCCGCTCGGTACAGTTGTTAAGGTGGATTTTGTGTATGAAGATCGAATTAGGTAATTAACTTTATTAATTTTTCCCAAATTTAGGAGGTAGGGTATGAGGCTGCCACAGCTGATGAAGGGTATTGGCATACCCTCTGAAATTGATTTGGACATTAAGGGTATAACAAGCGATTCACGCCGGGTTGCTCCCGGATGGGCTTTTGTCTGTATTCGGGGTGGGATGGCTGACGGTCATAAGTTTGCCGCCCAGGCCAAAAATGCAGGTGCGTCGCTTATTATCGCTGAGGAGGATACGGGTTGTGCGCCTCAGATAATTGTTCCATCAACACGCAAAGCCTGGTCTTTGATGTGTGCTAATTGGTTTAATAACCCGGCAAAGCGGCTCCATCTTGTAGGTGTAACAGGTACAAACGGAAAGACTTCCACGACATATTTGATTAAAGCTCTGCTTGAATCCTGCGGATACAAGGTAGGACTGATTGGCACAATACAAAATATGATTGGAGAGCGGGTGCTTGCAGCGTCTCATACGACACCAGACCCATATGATTTGCACAGTATGTTTGCGCTAATGCTTGCCGAGGGATGTACCTATGCCGTGATGGAGGTCTCGTCTCACGCGCTTGACCAGCAGCGTGTGCTTGGACTTGAATTCGACTCTGCAGTGTTTACAAATCTGACACAGGATCATTTGGACTATCACATTACAATGCAAAGCTATATGGAAACCAAAAAAAAGCTGTTTACACAAAGCCGCTGTGCCGTCATTAACATTGACGACGAGTGGAGCAAAGAGTTGATAAAGGATTTAAGCTGCCCCGTTATGACATACTCTGCCTATAATGATGAAGCAAGCTATACGGCCAGAAATATTCGTCCGCGCCCTGACGGAGTTGATTTCGAGCTTGTCGGAACGGGTGAAATCGGACGGGTTCGGCTGCCGTTGCCGGGAATGTTTTCGGTTTACAATGCGCTTGCGGCAGCATTATGCGCGCTATCACTGAATATGCAGTTTGAGCATGTGATTACAGCACTCCCGAAGGTCAAAGGTGTCAAGGGGCGTGCCGAAGTTGTGCACACCGGACACGATTTTACGGTCGTAATCGACTATGCCCATACACCTGACGGGCTTGAAAAGATTTGCAAAACAATGAAAGAATGCAGTCGTGGGCGTCTGGTGACACTGTTTGGCTGCGGTGGAGATCGTGACAGAGAAAAGCGTCCGTTGATGGGCAAAATTGCTGCATCACTTTCAGATTTCTTGATTGTCACATCGGACAATCCGCGCTCTGAAAACCCACAGTCAATAATTGATGATATATTAAAGGGGATAGATAAAGACTCTGTCCCGCATATTGTTATAGCAAACCGAATTGAGGCTATACATTGGGCAATTAAAAATGCAAAGCCCAAAGACACGATTTTGCTTGCGGGCAAGGGGCACGAAACATATCAAATACTTGCCGACGGGTGCATTCATCTTGACGAGCGTGAAATAGTTGCCGATGCTTTAACAAAATTAAATGGGGAATAATAACAGTATAAGGCAGGATTAAAATGGATATTTTAACAATAACAGTTCTATCGGCATCGGCTTTAATTTCGTTTCTTATAGCGGCGTTTGCCGGACGTTTCGTTATCCCGATGCTTCACAAAATGAAATTCGGGCAGACAATTCGTGACATAGGCCCCGTATGGCATAAAAAAAAGCAGGGTACGCCGACTATGGGCGGCATACTTTTTATTGGGGCAACGGTGCTGACTTTTGCGGGGGCAGTTACGGTTTGTGAGTTTTTTCTCGATATTAAACTGTTTAGTGCTACACAACTGACATTGACCCGTTTGTTCGGTGGCGTAATAATGGCGGTGATGTGCGGCGCTTTGGGTTTTGCAGACGATTATATTAAGGTTGTAAAAAAACGCAACCTTGGACTTACTGCAAGGCAAAAATTGTTTGGGCAGCTGCTTGTCGCACTGGGATATGCAATTTCGCTGTATATGGCAAAGGGTACTGCAATTGATATTCCGTTTATCGGTTATACGCAAATAGGATTATGGTTTATACCATTTTGCATGTTTGTAATTCTTTGTATGACCAATGCCGTTAATCTTACCGATGGAATAGACGGTCTTTGCGGAACTGTGAGCTTTGTGGCGGTATTGTTTTTTATAGTTGCAGCCGGTGTGACGGGATATATCGGGCAAAGCATATTTGCCGCAGCGGCTGCCGGTGCGCTTGCAGGTTTTTTGGTTTGGAATTTGTATCCCGCAAAAGTCATAATGGGCGATACGGGCGCATTATTTATCGGAGGATTGCTTTCAGCCCTTGCGTTTGGTATAAACCGTCCATTTTTGCTGGTTCCGGTCAGCATAGTTTATATCATTGAAATGCTGTCAGTGGTTCTGCAAGTGCTGTTTTTCAAAGCAACAAAGGGTAGACGCCTGTTTAAAATGAGCCCGCTTCACCACCATTTTGAAATGTCCGGTTGGAGTGAAAACAAAATTGTGGTTGTATTTTCACTAATCACAATTATGGGCGGGGTTGCTGCTTTTGCTCTGCTGTTATATGTATAAAATTATTGTTGTTTTCAAAAGCTTTAGGTTTAACGCATATTACCGTTTAAACTCCGGTATACTGAAACAGGTGTGTTTTGAACGGTTGACAGATAGAAATGGAGAGGCTGGGTCGATTCAATGGCGGTTAGCAATACGGCACATGTAAATAGCAAACCTAAAAAGCGGCTGCGCCTTTTTTCAGCTTCACAAGGGTTTGATTTGCCTTTTTTAATTATACTGATGCTTATACTTGTCGTAGGACTTATCAGTCTTTTTTCGGCAAGCTTTGCATATTCGTACTACTGGAATGACGGTGACAGCTTTTTTTACATCAAACGACAGCTTGTTTTCGCTTTGTTGGGAATAGTAATAATGCTAATTGTGTCGGCAGTCGATTATCATTTTTTACATCATATTGCAATTCCTCTTATGGTTGTGTCGTATATTTTGCTTGGGGTTGCACTTATGTTGCCGTCTTCAACCGGGGTTCATAGGTGGATTCGTCTGCCGGGCTTTCAATTTCAGCCATCAGAAATTGCAAAGTTCGCGCTTATACTGTTGTTTGCACACCTTATTTCAATAAACCATAAAAAAATGAAAACATTTACAGCCGGTTTCTTGCCGTTTATGTTAATATTAGGAATAACATGTGGATTGGTTTTTATTGAGCCTCATCTGTCAGGTACGATATTGCTGCTTTGCATTGGGATTTTTATGATGTTTGTGGGAGGCACAAGGCTTGGCTATCTTATTGGCACAATTGGCTTGGGGGCAGCAGCATTCTTTTATATGGTGTTTGTAGAAAAATATGAATTAGACAGAATAAATGTATGGCTTGACCCCATTAACGCCTATGCGACAAACAGGAATGAGGCCTGGCAAACGGTGCAGTCGCTTTTTGCTATCGGTTCGGGCGGACTGATGGGGCAAGGGCTCGGTAATTCTCGACAAAAGCATCTTTTTTTGCCCGAACCACACAACGATTTTATTTTTTCGGTGATTTGCGAAGAGCTTGGATTTGTAGGCGCAGTTTTGATAATTATATTGTTTGCATTGCTTGTATGGCGCGGTATTACGATTGGCATGAAATCTCAAGATAAATTCGGTTCCATGCTGGCCATAGGACTTACCGTACAGGTCGGCTTGCAAGCGATATTGAATATGGCGGTTGTTACCAACGCCATACCGAATACCGGAATAAGCCTGCCGTTTTTCAGTTA
>DHNF01000007.1:1214-1494 GCA_002409375.1 Ruminococcaceae bacterium UBA5423 | reverse complement strand
AGCCTGCCGTTTTTCAGTTATGGGGGCACTTCACTTGTAATGCTGTTGGCCCAAATGGGTGTTGTACTTTCAGTTTCGCGCCAGTCAAATTTAAGAGATACGCAAATATAAAAGGGGGTACGGCCATTGCGCGTAATAATGACCGGAGGCGGAACGGCGGGTCATATCAATCCGGCGCTGGCAATTGCCTCAAAGATAAAAAAAGAAAATCCCGATGCCCAAATCCTTTTTGTCGGTGCAAAGGGACGCATGGAAACGCAGCTTGTTCCCGCTGCCGGAT
>DHNF01000007.1:0-1069 GCA_002409375.1 Ruminococcaceae bacterium UBA5423 | reverse complement strand
TTGATGTCAGGGGATTTCAGCGGCGACTTTCGGTAAAAAATATTGGACGGAATATATCAGCTGCATATCATGCAGTTGTAGCGGGTGCCGAGTGCAAGCAAATTATAAAAAGCTTTGTGCCGGATATAGCAATAGGTACAGGTGGATATGTCAGCGGCCCGATTTTACGCAAGGCGGCAAAAATGGGTATCCCCGTGTTGGTTCACGAATCCAATGCATATCCGGGTATAACTGTGAAAATGCTTGCCAAATATGCCGATGTAATAATGATCGCTGAAGAATCGGCACGAAAATATTTGCCGGGCAGCGCGAAGGTTTTGGTGACAGGAAATCCTTTGCGGCAGGAGTTTTTGCTATTTGATAAAGATACCGCAAGGCGGGAACTCGGGCTGGATGACAGGCCGGTGGTTCTGTCTTTCGGGGGCAGTCTTGGTGCCGAAAGAATAAATGATGCAATGGCCGGTGTGATAGCTAAAAGTGCTATGAAAGGGCGGCTTCAGCACATACACGCTACGGGACACAAAGATTTTGATAATATGCGCAAAAAACTTCAACAGCTCGGAGTCACCGACAATACTCCGGGAATCAGGGTGCTTAAGTACATAAACGATATGGCACGCTGCATGGCAGCGGCTGATCTTGTAATTTCACGCTGTGGTGCAATGACATTAAGTGAACTGCCGGCAGTGGGTCGGCCGTCAATACTGATACCGTCGCCCAATGTTGCAGAGAATCATCAGTATCATAATGCGATGGCGCTGGTTAATAAGGGAGCGGCAGTGTGCATTGTCGAAAAGCAGTTGACAACAGATGTTTTGTGGAAAGAGATAGAAAAAATAACATCATCACCTGTCCAAATGAAGAGCATGGCTGAAAACGCCAGCCGTGCCGCAATATATGATGCGTCAGACAGAATTTACGATGTCATAGTAAATACTATAAAAAATAATAATAAATAGCTTAAAAATTTAACCGTCGAGGGCATACCGGTAATGAGAATTAAAAAAACCGATATGCTTATTCGACGGTTTCTTTTGCATCATTCACCCATGCACTCTTTTTTGCATAG
>DHNF01000047.1:11128-17416 GCA_002409375.1 Ruminococcaceae bacterium UBA5423 | reverse complement strand
ATGCTGAACGATGTCAAAGAGGAATTTGATATTCCATCCATGGAAGAATTCTACGGAATGGATGATGAAATGATGTTTGATGATGAGCTGCAGGCCGCAATTTAAGGCATAGCAAAAGGCGGACAGCCGAAACTGTCCGCCTTATACCTCGCATTTTAGGTGGTTCACAAAGTATCTTTATGAACACTCGCCTAATGGCCGGGGTGTTTTTTGAAAACATTTAGTTTTCGCCTCTCATGGATGCGAAGCAATCGCTGCAATAAACCGGACGATCCTCGCGGGGCTTAAAGGGAACTCTTGCTTCCTTACCGCAATTTGCGCACACGGCAGTGTGCATCTCTCGATCCGACCTAGCAGCGGATTTGCGGGCGTCGCGGCAGGTCTTGCAACGCTGCGGCTCGTTTACGAAACCTTTTTCAGCATAGAATTCCTGCTCGCCTGCGGTGAAAATAAATTCAGCACCGCATTCCTTGCAAATGAGAGTTTTGTCTTCGTACATGGTTTTACCTCGCTTAAAATAAAATTTGCCCTGCGACGGATTTAGACCGACACCTTTGAAAAAACAACGCTCTTCTTAAGCTACCCGGGCATATCAAAACAGTAAAACTGTTTTAAACAAATAAAACATGGTAGTCAGCTACCTGGGAAAGAAACGGTCACCAGTTTCCGCCGCACACGCTGTAAGGAATTATCAACAGCTTTGACGCTCATGCCGAGTTGCTTTGCAATGTCCTGATAGGCGTATGCCCTGAGATACAGCATCAAAACCTGGTATTCCTTTGAAGACAACAACCCCTGAAGCCAATCTTTTAGCCTAAATGCATCTTCCTTTTGCACAACTAATTGTGCAGGATCGTCCATGCAACTGCTTACGGAAGCGGAAGAATTATTTTGTTCATCAATGCTGATAATTTCAGACGGAGGAATTTGGCTTGCAGCACCCGACCGTTTGACAACCGTCAATATGCGATTGCGCACACAAACCGATGCATAAGTACGAAATGATGCCGAATTTTTATTATAAGTTCTGACTGCTGAAAGAAGCCCAAGAAATCCCTCCTGGGCGAGATCATCAGATTCAAGCTGAGGATTCTTAAATGAGGCAGCCTGCCACTTAATCATTGGCGCACAACGTTGAATGAGCAATGTAAAGGCATTCTCGCATCCTTCGCGTGCAAGCAAGACCAGTTCTTCATCGCTCATCGTTTCCGTGACTGCCTTGTGCCCAAACAATGCCACAGAAACCACCCCAACAGTCTATAAAACCTTTTTAAACATCGAGTTTGAATTATTGTATACGATTTCCAATAGCTTGTCAAGGGTAAATTAACAAAAAATTATTCAATATGCTCTAAAACATTGCCCTGTTTTAATTTATTTTCTGTTTTTCTCATAAACCAACAAGGAAATTTGTGCTTTTATACCATATTCTTCTATTTATTCGCCTGTCAAAATTTCGAGTAATACAACGGTGGGGTGGGGGCTTCCCGCCCTACGGTTTGGTGGTGTTTTGGCAGCGGAATGGGGTTCATCGTGCCTTGCGGCTTTAGGGTTGAATGTATTCGTCAATAGCGCGTGCGGCCTGTTTTCCCGCTCCCATTGCGAGAATTACTGTGGCGGCACCTGTGACAATGTCCCCCCCGGCATAGACACCCTCTCGCGTTGTTTTCATTGTATTTTCATCAACGATAAGGCAGCCCTTTCGATTGGCTTCAAGGCCGGATGTTGTCATGCGTATCAGAGGATTTGGCGTGTTACCAATTGCGGCAATGACCATATCAACTTCAAGCATAAAATTGCTGTCCTTAATCTCAATCGGGCGTCTGCGGCCTGATTCATCGGGCTCGCCAAGCTCCATTTTCACACATTCAAGCGCGTTTACATTGCCGTTGGTGTCACCATGGATTTTTACAGGCGCGGTTAACAGGCAAAACTCAATGCCCTCTTCTTTTGCATGGTGTATTTCCTCAAGCCGTGCGGGCATTTCATTTTCACTGCGTCGGTACACAATGTATACCGATTCAGCTCCAAGCCTTTTTGCACAGCGGGCAGCGTCCATTGCGACATTACCGCCACCAACCACGGCAGCGCGCTTTGCGCGGCGAATAGGCGTGTCGTAATCGTCACGATACGCTTTCATTAAATTAATGCGTGTCAAAAACTCATTTGCAGACATCACGCCAAGCAGCCCTTCTCCGGGAATGCCAATAAAGCTCGGCAAGCCGGCTCCGCTTCCGATAAACACAGCTTCAAAGCCCTGCTCAAACAGCTCATCAATCGAAATCACTTTGCCGATAACCATATTTGTTTCAATATCAACACCCATGTCGCGCAACATGTCAATCTCACGCTGAACAATAGCCTTTGGCAACCTGAACTCGGGTATGCCGTACATCAGCACCCCTCCGGCTGTATGAAACGCCTCAAACACTGTCACCCGATACCCAAGCTTTGCCAAATCGCCTGCGCATGTAAGTCCTGCCGGACCCGATCCCACCACAGCAACGCGGTGTCCGTTTGATTTGGGGCGTTCGGCCTTATCTTCATGGAGTTTCATGTGATAATCGGCCGCAAACCTTTCCAGCCGGCCGATAGCAACCGGCTCGCCCTTGATGCCCCGAACGCATTTCAGTTCGCACTGGGATTCTTGTGGACACACGCGCCCGCAAACCGCAGGCAGAGAATTTGTTTGCTTGATTGTCTGATAAGCGCCCTCGAAATTGCCCTTAACTATCCGGGCGATAAAATCAGGTATTTGCACATTGACAGGACAACCCGCGACACATGGCCGATGCTTGCAATCAAGGCAGCGTGTAGCTTCGTTTACCGCCATTTCTTCGGTATAGCCTGTGGCAACCTCATCAAAATTTGACGCACGAATATCGGGTTTTTGTTCAGGCATAGGTGTTTTTTCCATTTGTTTATTTATAGCCATATGTATCCTTGCCTTTCTGTTATAGCCCGCGCATCAGGCGGCATTCGTGTTCCTCCCGTTTATACTGTGTCAATCGCTGCATTGCTTCGTCCCAGTCAACTTGATGTGCATCAAACTCCGGGCCGTCAACACAAGCAAATTTTACTTGTCCGCCCACTGTCAGCCTGCAGCCTCCGCACATGCCGGTGCCGTCTATCATAATAGGATTCATACTGACAATGGTTTCAATGCCGTATTCCTTTGTGATATCCGAAACGGCACGCATCATGGGAAGTGGTCCTATTGCAACAACCAAATCATATTTATTACCTGTTTGAAGCAGCTCTTTTAGCTTGACGGTTACAAACCCCTTATTACCGTTGGAGCCGTCATCAGTCATCACAAACAGCCTGTCGCTAACTTCTGACATCTCTTTTTCAAGCATCAACATATCCTTATTGCGAAACCCTGCAATCATATCCACGTTCGCACCAGCATCGTGAAAAGCCTTTGCCTCGGGATATGCTATTGCACAGCCGACACCGCCGCCAATAATAGCAACGCTGCTATATCCCTCGACCTCGGTTGCCCGTCCGAGTGGCCCGACAAAATCGAGCAGGCTGTCCCCCACCTCGAGCTTGTCAAGCAGCATGGTTGTGACGCCGACCTTTTGGAATATAATAGTAACAACGCCATTGTCCCTATCATATCCGGCAATTGTAAGGGGAATACGCTCACCTTTTTCATTAATTCTTAATATAATAAATTGCCCGGCACGAGCTTTTTTCGCAATCAGCGGGGCTTCGATATCCATCCATGTGACATAAGGGTTAAGCGCCCGTTTGTTTAAGATTTTATACATAATCTCAACTCCCTATGCTGATGATTTTACCATTATGCATTATAAAAATCAACTACTGTATACACATAGTTATTATTTAAAAACACCGGGGCGGATATATTCCTGCTCCGGTGTTTGATTATAGTGCCGCTCAAAGTTTTGTTTGCCGATATTTTAATAACAATGTCTTTTAGAATACATATAATCCTGAACCCTGTCAAGCATCTCGCCAAAACGCTGGAAGTGCACTACTTCACGCTCTCTAAGGAAGGACAGTGTCTGATTGACGCCATGGTCGTTGGAAACTTGAAGCAGGTGTTCGTACGTTGCGCGTGCCTTTTGCTCGGCAGCCATATCTTCATGTAAATCGGCTACTGGGTCAGACTTAGCGTTAAAATAGGTTACTGTAAACGGAGAACCGGCCGCATTGTGCGGATACGGGTTTCTGCCATGATTTACAAAGTGCGCTACATATGGTGATGCCTTGATTTTCTCTATCGGGGCATGCTCCACCAGTTTCCATACAATGGTTGCAATCATTTCCCAGTGGTTAAGCTCTTCGGTACCAATATCGGTTAGTAATGCTTTTGCTTCGGGCAGCGGCATATAATAACGCTGTGTAAGATACCTTAAGCTGGCCGCTAATTCTCCGTCGGCACCGCCAAACTGCTCAAGTATCAGTTCTGCAAGCGCAGGATTTGTGCTTTCAACTTGTACAGGGAATTGTAACATTTTTTGATATAAAAACATAACTCAAGCTTTCCTCCTTTCACATATCCCAAGGCCAAGGAGCTTTCACCCATTGCCATGGGAACCTGCTCTTGCCAAACCCAAAATTGACCAGAGGCCCGTGTTTTTCGGTGTATTTTCTTTTTTCTGATTCAAACTGCTCTACAAGCCTGTTATAATCCTGCAAAGCCTGCTCGTCGTCGGGATGGGTATCTAAAAACAAATTGAGTTCAACAATGGCAAACTGCAATGCCATTAGCTTTTCAAAATCTGCATTGTACCGCGTAGTCACGAATGACCACACCCTCTCCCAGGATCATAGGGTCTATAAAGCTCGGGAAAAAGCGTACCTTTATATAAAGCTTCGACTATCTTGAAAGTCTCGCCGTATCTTTGATAAGGTACAATCGCGACTGCCAACTCCGGCCAGTCATTAACAGACAGATTCATTTATGAATAAACTCCTTTCATGGATTTCTTTTACAGTATATGCCGCGCTGCCGTGCTGTGTCCAAGTTTTTGTGCCAATTGACTATTACAAGTAAGGCGTGATGTGCCCATCACGCCCCAAAAAATCATTTTAAATTTTCACTGAATACCTGATTTGTTAAAAGACAAGCCTGCTTTAAATCGGATTCAAAAAGTTTTAAATTGACACCTGCTAAATTATAACGGCTTGCAAGCTCAAGCTTTTTGTACAAGCTCAGGATATCCTCAAACCAAGCAACATGCTGTATTTGATGTTCATCCTCATATTCGATAAACGGAGATGCGCTTGCTTTATCGTGCACGATTTTTACATTTTGCCTTGCAGCCACGGTAATAATATGATTAACACTAACTTTTTGTTTTTCGGATTGCCCGGGCACAAAGGGGGCGCTCCAGTCATATCCGTGCAGTGCCAGCTCCAATACAACCTTTTGTGACGGAATTGATCTGACTGCAAAATCCACAATATCCACAGCAATGCTGTATGGCAACATCGCACCTGGTGTTTGCCTGTTTGCCAAGCAAAATTCCTTTAATACAACAAAATCAACTGTATTGCCAAGCGCAGCCAATCCACAATTTGCGTGCCAAGTTTCGGGCTCAACTGCAAAAGAAACCAAAATGCCCATCGTCCTTAAGGTTTTGACAATATTTTCTGCAAACGCAATTATAAGTCTTGCATCACAGGAAAGTCCGTCAATGTATAATTCTTTGAACCCTGATTCAATTATCACAGATAAAATGTTATTAATTAAAAGCTTTTGGTTATCCTCTTTTCGCAACACATCATCAAGGGTGTCGTCATTAACCGTGAGATGCATTTTTGTCGTTTTGAAATTTGATATGGTTTCGAAATGCCCCGACAGCTTTACTTCACATTTTTCGTTAGCAGTATAAACGGGGGTGCTATTTTTATCAGTATCTTCCAACATTGGTTGGATAACAATATTTGTGCTAAAAGCTTTAGCGCGCTGTAAAGTATCCACCTTTACAGTGTTCGCGCCACCATCGGTTGACGGTATTAAAAGCACTTGCCCCACCACCAAGTATGGGTATGGGCCTAACGAATTGGCATCTATAACATCTTTGGTATCTATGCAAAATTTCTTAGATAAAGTGAAAATAGAATCCCCGGTTTTAACGGAATATAACAACATAAATATCAACCCTTAAAAAACAATATTATATGCTCATTATATTCCATGAAATCCAATGTTAACACAGACAATCGTGCAGACGCATACGGAATCAGGCCCTTACACTCAACCAAATAATATTTTACGATTATGATATGATACTGATTCTCATTAAAAAC
>DHNF01000047.1:8114-10833 GCA_002409375.1 Ruminococcaceae bacterium UBA5423 | reverse complement strand
TTTTTAACAAGAAACAGTATGAGTACAAAAATAATCTTCGTTATTATTTGTATTTTCACATAACGCAAGGTGACAAATTTCTTGTCACCTTGTACTGCCTAAAATGAATGTTATTGATACAATTTGAGTTACATAGCGGAGGAAACTTGCCAAAGGCTTTGCTATACATATACACATTTTTAACTTTTAATTTTTTGAAAATGGCTTGACTTTTATTTTCAGGTTATTATCATTATCGTTAATTTTTTATTTACAAGTTCACTATAAACCTCTTATAAATAATTTTCAACCATTTTTTGGTTTTTGTATCAATAGCAACTGTTGGGTAGACAGTTATTATAGTATCCAGTTTTTTTATTGTTGTCTACAAAAATAAAATTCTGTATTCCGCTTCCTTTAACTCATCAGTTTCCATCATATATGCTTGGTCTAAAGGTTGCAGGAGAACATTACCTGAACGGAACACACCTTTTCCTTGTGCAACAAGCGTTGCCAGATCCGGCATTTTCTCCGGGACATCTCCGTCTGAGTGTGCGCCCAGCACATAAGTGCCATATCTAATCGTCCGGTATCCCTTGCCCTTATGTTGATTTCCAATCACCTCAGCTGTAAAAACGGGAATATCAAAAACAACTTCAATTCTGCCACCCGTCTGAGCTATGTGTGAAAAACACGCAAATCCAGACTCTATAGTATAGTTCACGGATTTTCCATCAACAGTAATTACAGGATTTTTCACCCAAGAGGGCAGAAAAAATGACCACTGCGTTTCATTTCCGTTGCCCTTTTCAACTTCTACAGCAATACGGCCTTCTGCCGGGTAATCGGAGCGTACTCGTAAGGTTAATTCGGGTACGGGAGTATATCTTCCATCGCCGTAAAAGGGAAATACAATCTTCTCTGGCTCGCTATATAATCCAAATTGGGCTGGAGCAGTAACGCCCTCGCCACCACGCATGGAGCAGCACCAATATGCTTCATAAAAATGCGCATGGGTTCTGACAAAGCCGTCTTCAACACATTCATCACAGCCAAATCCTCCGTTAGGCCGCTGCCCGCGGCAGATTCCATTGTACCAGATGTGATGCGCATCATCCAAATATCCTGCATCCTGTGTCGCCTCCCATAAATAGAACGCTAGTATAAATGAATCAATCACTCCGCAGGGCTCAGTCCAAGAAGGCCGGCAAAACCAATTGTAATTGGAGTAATTTTCTGTCATACCATCTAACTTATATATCTCAAAAATGTGCTTGGCAATCTCTAAATATTCAATATTACCGGTCAATTGATACATTCTCATGATGCCGCGCGTTGCCGTTAATGTTGCATGGGTCTGCATAGAAATTCCAGTAAAATCAATAGTTTTAAAGATGTCAATCATTTCTTTTATCAAATCATGCAGCTCGGGCAATTGTAAGAGCTCATATGCCTGCGTTATCCCATCCAAGGATATAAATGCGCACCCGGTATCGCTGGATATACTCCAACCCGAAACAACTTTGCCTGCCAATTCGCCGGCAGCTTCGCCTTCATATACTCTGTCTTCAGGTCGTCTGGGATATGCTGCGAATTTCCCACGGAGCGGTAAAAACAACTCTCGGATAATCAACTCAATCCGATCTTTAACCACCGGATCATTTCTAAAATAATAATATTCCACAAGGCCTCGCAGCAGCCAGCCGTGACCAGACAACTGCTGCTCGTTAATTGATTTTAAATCTGCCAACTCTCCACGATATCCCTTTTCGTTGCAATGACTGTGAATCCATGCAACAATATCGTCTACATTAGCCGGTTCAACATCTAATGCACGCGCCAGTAACGTTAATGCTAGTACAGTTCTGCCTTCCCAGTCCCCCGGCCAGCCCACATTTTCCGCTTCCGGTGTGCCGACAATGCCCGGTTGATAATATCTATCGTGCATACGAGCAAAATTTTTGATCATACGTGTAGCAGCAGTTCCATAGGGCGTAACATTATTAAGCGAAAGTCTTTTCATCATTGTTCCTCCTAAAGTTGTTTTCGACTTGCTTGGTTGTTTCACGAATTACCAACTCAACCGGAAGCACAGCTTGAACAACTTTTTTTCTTTTTTTATTGATTTTTTTCATCAATACTTCAACCAGTTTGACCGCCATCACGGTTTTCGGTGTGTGGATCGTAGTCAGTCCGAAAGGGAAAGCTAACTTTGATTGTATATCATCGAACCCCACGACAGAAATATCATCCGGTATCTTTTTTTTCATTTTTTTAAGCGTATGGATGGTTTCCCATGCAATCATGTCACTAAAGGCAAATACACCGGTAAATCCCCCATCGCACTCCATGGCTTCACGGATGGTCTTATCCAAGTCATGGCCGACCAGCGTAAGCCTTTTTACAAGTCGTTCGTCCACAGGTACATCCCAATTCTTATGGGCAGTATAATACCCATTCAAACGATCACAAGCCGAAGATATATACAGCGGACCGCTTAAGCATAGGATGCGCTTGTGCCCTAAAGATAGAAGATGTTCCGTGGCCAATAAACCACCCTCAAAGTCATCCCACACGATATAGTTGGGCTGCAACTGAATGTTATTAGGCCGGCGGCCAAGAAGTACATATGGGATATTAATGTTCTCCAACAGCTCAGGTATTTCGTCATTTTTTTGAGTTGGGCATAGTATCAAACCGTCAACACTTTTATTTAATGCGGAAAGTATAGCCTTTTTTT
>DHNF01000047.1:1168-7953 GCA_002409375.1 Ruminococcaceae bacterium UBA5423 | reverse complement strand
ATAGCCTTTTTTTCAATTTCAGGATCTTCATTGGTGTTCATAATGAACATATTGTATCCCAACTCACCAAGGGAGATCTCCATTTCCTTGGCCATAATACCAAACAGTGGGTTAGAGATGTCGCCTATGATAACCGCAATTGTCTTTGAAATGCCCGATCGCATGGAGCTGGCCAACGCGTTGCCGATATAGCCCATTTCCCTGGCCGTTTTCTCAACCAACCTTTTTGTTTTCTCCGAAATATCAGGTTTATCCCGCAACGCATGGGAAACCGTATTGATTGAAAATCCGGTTTTCTCCGCTATATCCTTTAATGTAACCATACCGCCCGCTTCTCTTTTTCCCACCGCATTCACCATCCTTGTGACTTCCTTTATATCATATCGTCTGTCACTATGTCAATCACCACGAAGGGTCAATCTTCCGCTTTCAAGACGCGCATTACGACGCGCCCCATGAAAAATGTAAGTACCAACAATACTACAGCAACTGCTGCACCGTATCCCATTTGAAATCGTATAAATGAATAATCGTACAAATGGGCCACAACTGTGTGTGCAGCGTAATTTGGACTGGGTAGGCCTGCAAATTGCATGGGAATGTCAAAGACGCCGAAGGCATTTACAATACCCATAATAGCACCAAATAGCAACTGTGGTTTCATTTGTGGAATAATGATATACCACAGTTCTTGAAATATGTTGTTGATACCGTCGATGCGTCCCGCCTCTAACATTTCCTTGGAGATATTTTGAAACCCAGCCAAAAACGCGAGAAAACCTGTCCCCATACCCATCCAAATTGAAATTAGCATTACAACCGGTAGAACAGTGGCCGGATCCTGCGTCCAAGTTATAGGCTTAATAATTACTCCGAGGTTTATTAGAAAATTATTAATAAGTCCGTAGCGATCAGGAGAGAAAAAATAACCCCATATAGTCGAAATGGCGACCGCGCTGGCGATAGACGGCGTATAGACTGCCAATGCAAACAACGATTTCCCGTGAAGGTTGTTAATAATCCAGGCCAATAGGAAGGATAGAATAAAGCTAATTGGACCAACTACGACAGCAAATACAAGAGTGTTGCGTAGGGAAGTCAAAAAAATTTCGTCATCAAAAATTAACAATTTGTAATTAGTAAGCCCAACAAAAACCGGAGATTCCAGCACACTGTAACTGGTAAAACTGGTGAGTATAGCAATTGCGATTGGAATGATAGTAAACAATGTGTACAGAACTAAAAATGGGAGCATAAAACCATACCCCAACTTGACCCGCCTCCAGATCGCCTGATGACTAGAGGTCGAATTTAATGCGTTAGCCATATCTATTCCCCCTATTCCACCAACCCAGAGCGTTCAATGCCCTGGATAAACTGTTTTTGTAAAAAACAATAAATAAGCAGCACCGGAAAAATGACTAAAAATGTTGCTGCCATTACCACTCCTTCCGTTATCGCCGTTTCTGGGTTTTGCATTAGGTCAACCGCAGCGCTTTGATACTTTTCATAGATGGACGGCAACATGGACGGTAAAGGCCAATACTTCGCTTTTCCCAAATACATGACTGGCTCATAATAATCATTCCAATGCCAGACCAGAGACAATACCAGCACCAACAGTGACGTTGTACGGGCAACCGGAAAGGCAATACGTGCATACGCACCCATGAAACCACACCCATCTATTTTAGCGGCATTTTCCAGATCATTCGGCAAACCGAGATAAAACTGCCGATATATAAAAATGAACAAACCACCCCGCAGACCGAAACCAAATAATGTTGGCAGTATCAGCGGTGCAAAGGTATCCAGCCATCCCATAGACCGGTAAGTTAGGTAAAGTGGTAGTATTATGACCTGTGGTGGAACGATGATAGCGAATACCACAAGGACGAACCACAGTGATTTTAATGGAAAATGATAGCGGGCAAATCCGTATCCGATAAAAGAACAGGAGAGAATATGACCGAAAGTACTTGTCACTGTAATAATCAGTGAATTCATGAGGTGAGAATTATAGTTCAAATTATTAAAGGCTACAACATAGTTATTCCACGCAATGCTCGTAGGCACCCAATTTACACTGATATCAAAAAGGTCTGATGCAGATTTGATCGATGTAATAATCATGTATAAAAACGGATAAATGAACACATAGGAAATAATAATTAGAAAAAGGTATGTGAATAGCTTGAAAATATTGAACGAGCGGATTTTTCCGAAAACGGACACCTTATCAGGTAGTAATTTTTTCATTTTGGTCTGGTGCCTCCTTTTCGTACATTATTTTGTTCCTACCGTTCGGTTCACGATCCGCCCCATAAACAGAAACACTATTCCCAACAGCAAAGCAATAAAAACGAAATAAATCCAGCTCAGAGCCGCGGCATAGGTAATTCGCTGACGCTCAAACATTGTTTTCATAAAATACTTTATCATTGGATTTGTTGAATCATTGAAGGTGTCTACAATTGTATACACCATATTGAGCAGAATAATCGGCGTCATCATAGGCAAAGTGACCTTCCAAAATATATCCCATTCAGTTGCAGAATCGCATCGGGCAGCTTCGTATAGTGACGGGGATATACCTTGCAAGCCAGTTAGGAAAATGACAATTTGGACGCCGCTTTTCCACAGCACCATAGTAATACCATCTAGAAATGATCCCATAGCTCCCGTTACTGTTTCACCTATGATACTGGTAATCTGTTCAGGTAAAATGACATCCTTCGCTTTTGACACTGCCATTTGGTCCAATCCGACGCCGAGAAGTTGCTCGATCACATAACCTGAACCCAGTAAAAACGGTAAAAAAAACAATACCCGGAACAGACCTTGGCCTCTAATTTTTTTGTTGACCATAATGGCGATAATTAATGAAAATACAATGATTAACGGCGTACGGGCCAACGTTTGACGGATAACTGTCAGAAAGACGGGAACAAATTCCATGTCCACGACGAAAGCATCCTTATAATGACTCAACCCGACAAACTTAAGGTCTTCAAGGCCGACCATTTTTGTTGTATCGTTGAAGCTTAACTGCAATGAACGGATCAAAGGAGAGAAAAAGAACAGAATGCAACCAAGGATAAACGGAGTAATAAACACATATCCCTGTAACTTATGCTTTGTATCCGACGACAAGCGTTTCATAAGATCCCTCCTCCTTTATGAAGTTAATTTGCGAGCAACATCCATGGGCGGTATTGTTATGTCTTCCACCGACACTGTTTCGTTTGTATAGTTAAAGAAAAGCACAACTCCGTTACTATACTGAACTCGATACACCTCGTCGGCAACCATATCATGGGAAAGCATGGATGCTGTCCAGCAATCTCCGATTAGGCTATGAAATCGTTCGTATACTTCAACTGCACGTTCTATATAATCTTTGTAATAAGAAGAAAACAAGGTGTTATATTGCGTGTTATTTAAATTACTAGAGCTTTTTTGGGTCCATTTATAATACGGTATATACCCATATTCGATTTGCTTCAGTGTTTGCGCCCTCTCATCATGAAACAGATTAATCGGTTGGGCACTGTATGCAATGCTGCCATGTACAACCATCTGGAAAAAGGGGATTGAACGATCAGCAATCGTAAATCCGGAATGTTCATACGGAATATCATTGAGCCGGCCAGCTACAGACAGCAGTGTGAGGTTTCCTCCGTAAACGGAAACTCCGCCTAAAGCATCCGATGCACTGACGAACATCTTTACCCATGCTTGTGCAGTTTCACGGCGTGACAGAGGGTTTGACCTTGAATAATCTGAAAATAGCATGCTTCCCATTCCCTCGAAGCTGAGCCCGCTAATGCCTTTAGGTATGGATTTCAGCATTTTATCCAGCCGCTTTGCAGCACTGGAAGGTCTTAACAGATAACGGTCGGAGGCTCTATTTTTAATAATAATATTTCGTGGGTTCCGTACGAGATCTCTGCGGTTTGAAAAATTGCCAATGTCCTTAAATGCATCAACAAAGTTCACATTAAGAAATAGGGAAACATCTAGTTTTTGCGCCTGTTCGGCTAGCTGACTTAACTCTTTTAGTCCTCCCGCTCGTCTATCCGCCTTATATTTTGCCGGAAATCTGCCGTATCCGCCTTTTTCCCAACCCTCTAATGTAACTTGCAGAGAAGGTATATTCTGCTCTTTCAAGGTGTTTAGTATTTCCGCGCATTGCTCAAAAGAGGTCATGCTAATATATTCCGAGAGCAAATTGTTTTTGCGAATGCCCACTAAAAAATCAATTCCGAGCGGCATTTCGGCGCTCTCGGGAACTTCACGAAGAACGCCCTTGTCCCGATAATATTCTCTGACGGCACTTGCCATTTCACTGTAGCTTGCGTCTCCCTCAAGAAACAGGTATCTTACTTCCCGATCATATAAAAGTGCATGATCTTCAATACTTGTAATTTCTGTTTGGGTTTGCGTACCACCTTGTCGCAGGGTGTTGACGGTGATATCGTAAGTGTAACGAAAAATAAATTCCGGACAAATCCGATTTAAACGAATTGCCATTGCGCTTGTATACAGGTTAATACCGGCGTCTTCATCGCCCTGAGAAATAATTGCAGAAAGTCCGGCGGTGCCTTTCTTTATGCCATATACCGGCAGAAAAAATTGGCCGGTTGGAGACATTGCAAAGGGGTTGCGCTCCAGATGCGCAGTTTCGCTGCCGTATATCTGCCATTTATACTGTCGTGAAACATTTTGCTTGCTCGCTAGGCGACTAAATTCAAACAAAGCGCCGCTACCATCCGGATAAACAAAATATCCGTCCTCCTCCTCACTTGCAGATCCTAAAAACGGCATAATTTCAATAGATATCAGCCGATTTTCTCCATATTCGATGATATCTGCAGCAGGGAGGCGCGCAACCAGATGATCATCGTCAATAATTAGCTCTAATGCCAACTTTAATTTTAAATCAGTAAAATCATATTTAATTTTAAGCCCATTACTCAATCTGTAGTATTTTTCGATTGCACCGGATAGCGCAGGATTGGTGGAATGAATCTGGGCGCTTTGCGCACTTTTTGTGTAGTTAACAATGACAAGAGAGGCCGCAGTTGTGCGCCATAATTCATTGAGATGTCCTTCATATTGCTTCTCCGTCACCGTAGTAGGCCATTTGTTTCCTCGCTCAATCTCCTCCACTTGAAGTTGTCCACTTTCGTATATCAACCGCAATCCATCGCTTTCACCTAATATCATGCCGTCTGTCAAGATGAGTTCGTGAAGCTGTACGTCCGGCTTTTCATCTTCCTGTAAAGGGGCATCTGGATGTTGAGTCCCACAGGCTACCATAAGCAATGCTAAAATCACAATCACACCCAGGAATAGAGTCCGCTTTTTCGTTTTAAACATATTACCCCTCCCTGATAAATGAGTAGCCAATCTCGCTGACAACACCTTTTATAAAATCAACAAACTGGCTTCCGAAGGCAATCATTAAAATAACGACTGCCCAAATTAACAGCATGGTGCATACCGTAATGACCGCCACAAGCAGCATGCGTCCAAACGTGTACGTATTGCTGTTTTTCAAGCATCGTAGCATGAGTACCAATACCCACAGCCACATGATAACTGTCATCACGGAGTACAGGCCGGATTCACCCAATCCGAGCAAATTGGAGACGAGTGCTATGGGCGTAGATAGCAATATGTATGGCATCATGGACAAAGCACTCAATATCCATATTTCCCCGCCTTTAGATTCCCCGCTGAATATCGCAGTCACCGCGTATTGTGCTGCTGACAAAGTCGCCAACGGTATTAGAATCATGGCACATTCCAACAAAAGGTTGGTGTTGGCAGGATCAGTCTTTGCCAACGGATAATGGGTTAGAAAAACCTCGGCTATACGGGCAACAGCGACTGTTATATATATAGCAATTACAGTCCACACCTCAAACCGGCGCCTATCTCTCTTAACTATATACGCAACCTCAACCGGTTCAAACATCATGCTGACCGCAAGTGGGAGAAAATAGAATGTCCTTCTTCGAACCCGATTTTTGCGATACACTTCTAAGATCCCGTTAGACGCTTTCCGCAGTCCCTTTATTGTAAACATCAATGCCAAGAGTGCGGCGGCAAATGCCAACACAACAATATGGAAATGTTCACGGAACATTTGATACCGCCAGCGGCCAAAAGCCATCGAGTACCCTGACTTATCTCCGGCCGTGCGATAGCTCTCCATTGCCTGCCGATATTGTTCGTCCTTGACCTGTATACGCCCTATCCCCTGATAAGCCAGGTTGTAGTTTGCATCCACATGCAGCACCTGTTTAAAGTCCGCTCGTGAACGGTCATATAAGCCATCAGCATATGCTCCAACCGCCTTGTGTACATTTTTAATAAAAGCCGTAGGCTTATATACAACAATCAATCCAACTTGACTGTCAAGCACATAAATATTTCCTGATTTGTCGACATCCAGTGCAACAGGAACGCTGAGCTGGCCATTCATGCTGCCGATACCGTTACCAAACACACACAATAAGTTCCCGTTTTTATCATACTGATAAAGCTTACCGTTCCGCTGATCCACCGCCGTCACAACGGAATGCACGTCTGCTGTAATGTCGATAAAATATGGTGGATTACGCTTTCCTTCATCATCCGTGGTATATTCGCCGTAAAACATTGCGGGAAACATGTTAGCACCGGTTAGGTCTAACTTCATAATCTGTCCGGAAACCATGTCAGTAGTTGTCGCATACAGATTTCCGTCACGGGCCAGTGCAAAGCTCAAATACGGC
>DHNF01000047.1:0-1000 GCA_002409375.1 Ruminococcaceae bacterium UBA5423 | reverse complement strand
AACATACGTATAAACAATGCTTCTAGTGAAAACTCCAAATGCGTAGTACCGATATAGCCTTTGAATTGGTTCTTGCTATCAATACGCATCAGGGATTTCTCTTTAATTGTATACATATAACCAGTATCAGTTACTGCTACCCGTCTTGGCGTATAAATAAAATCAGCACCCAATATATCCGACTGCGGCGTGGAATAGCTCTCTTTATACGTCCCATCAGAACCCATTCTTACGATGAGTTTATTGCCTGTGTCGCCAATATACAAATCACCGTCCTCAGTTTTGAATATTCCACTTGGCTCCAGCAATGCTGCTTGTGTACCTTCCTCTGGTTGAATAATCTGTTGAAGGCCGCCATCCAGTCCCAGAGATAAGATGCGGTTGTTGCCAGTGTCGACGATATACATAGTGTCGTCAGCTGCAATATATAACTCCTGCGGGGAGTTCAGGGAACCCGCATCACCAAAACAGGAGATAGTTCGATCATAAACATACGCCTTAGCAATGGGAACACGACTACCGTCAACCAACAGGTAATCATACATAGCCGCCACCGGCAGTGACAGTACGGTTATAAGACACAGCAATACCGTTCCAGCTCTCCATATTCCTTTCAAAGTTCCGCCCCCTTACGCCTTGATCCCGGTATAGGCCATAGTCTCCATAACCTGCTTTTGCAAAATTAGAAAAACTAAAACCGTCGGGAGAATCAATACAAATGAGGAAGCTGCCACAGCTCCGGCTCGACCGATACTGCTATTTGCCGCACCACCTGCAATGGTTTGCAGTGCAAGTGGAAGTGTCTTCATGGCTTCGCTCGATGTAAATATCAGTGGAGAAAAAAAGTCATTCCATGTTGCGACGAATGAATACATAAAAAGGGTAGCCCAGGCGGGGCGTACAGTAGGCATTACAATCTTGAGAAATACCCTTATTTGCCGCACCACCTGCAATGGTTTGCTGTGCAAGTGGAAGTGTCTTCATGGCTTCGCTCGATGTA
>DHNF01000136.1:10728-15248 GCA_002409375.1 Ruminococcaceae bacterium UBA5423 | reverse complement strand
GACGAGAACAGAACGGTTGTTATTGTATCTCACAGCAACAAGACATTGCTTGATTTATGCGACACTATTATTTGGATGCATAACGGAAAAATAAGGATGAACGGCGATCCGACTGAAGTAATTGACAGCTATAAAAAATTTATGAAAGTTAAAGGCTAATTTTGCTTGCAAATAGTATTTAGATGTGCTATAATTTCGCATAGTGAATAGTTCAAACGCAGAAAGAGTGGGGTTGCCCGCTCTTTTATGTTTATTTATGGCTTGAACCGTTATGTTATATAGTTTTATTTTAGAAATACGGGAGTGAAAAACTTAATATGGCGTCTTGTAAAAAAAACAAGCCGATTGCCGGCACGGCAGGTGTGTGTTTTAGACTGGCTCAGCCCGAAGCGGCTGCACTTGGTCTTGAATTGTGGGATGTTCGTTTTGTTCGGGAGGGTCCAACATGGTTTTTGCGAATATATATAGATAAAAAAGACAGTTATGTTTCCATCAACGACTGTACAGCAATGTCTCGTAGAATGGACAAAGTACTCGATGAGGCTGACCCTATTTCGCACGCCTATTGCCTTGAAGTCTGCTCACCGGGAATTGAGCGGGAGCTTGTCAGGCCTGAGCATTTTAAAAAGTATGAAGGGCACCCCGTTGTTGTACGGCTGTATCATCCGATTGAAAACAGGCGGGAATACAGGGGCGTTTTGATTGGATATCAGGACGGATCGGTAATAATACGCACAATGGATAATCAGCAAAAGCTTTTACCCAAAAAATCAACATCCTCAGTTAATGTTTTAGAGGACTGGGATGATCTTACAGAAGGAGAAACCGATAATGAGCAACGCGAACACTGAGTTTTTTGATGCACTGCGCATGCTTGAAAAAGAGAAAGGCATTTCTATTGATTATTTGATGGAGAAAATACGCAACGCTATTGTTATTGCTGTTAAGCGGGACTACGGAGGAAAGGACAACATTGTTGTCGTTATGAATCCTGATACTGACGAATTCACTGTTTCAATCAATAAAGCCGTTGTTGAGACGGTTGAAGATCCCGACACGCAAATTACATTAGATGAAGCAAAGCGCTACTCAAAAAAAGCGATTTTGGGCGGCAATATTGAAATTAAGCTAAAAACAAAACAGTTTGGGCGCATTGCTGCTCAAACGGCAAAGCATGTTATACGCCAAGGCATTCGAGAAGCCGAACGTAACCAGCAGTTGCAGGAAATCCAGCGGCGCAATCAGGAGCTCGTAACCGCTACTGTCACAAGAGTGGATCCCAGAACCGGCGCGGCTACTGTTGAATTTGGCAAGGCAGAGGCTGTATTGCCACTGTCAGAGCAGATTGACGGCGAAATCATTCAGGAAGGCGAAAGAGTCAAAATCTATGTCGTCGACGTGCGCGACGGCGATAAAGGACCGCGTGCTCTGATATCGCGTACACATCCCGGTTTAGTAAAAAGGCTTTTTGAAATGGAAGTACCCGAAATTTTTAATGGTGTGGTGGAAATTAAATCAATTTCTCGCGAGGCCGGTTCCCGTACAAAAATAGCAGTTAAGTCACACGACGAGAATGTTGATCCTGTCGGTGCATGTATAGGTGCACGTGGTGCTCGGGTGGCCGGTATAGTTGAGGAGCTGGGTGGAGAGAAAATAGATATTATTGAGTTTAGCGAAGATCCTATGGAATATATTTCGGCTGCACTTGCACCGGCAAAGGTGGTAGGTGTAGAGCTTGATCCGAGCGGTGCCCATTCATGCCGTGTTAAGGTTCCCGACGCACAGCTTTCACTTGCTATTGGCAACAAGGGGCAGAATGCCCGTCTTGCGGCAAAGCTTACCGGATGGAAAATAGATATTCGTCCCGAAAGCGGCTATTACGGCGATGAGCCAGAGGAGATAGAGGAGCATGACGAGCAATAAACAGGGAGGATGACGTGCATATGAAGCGGGTTAGAAAAGTGCCGATGCGCATGTGTACCGGCTGCGGGGAAATGAGACCCAAAAAGGAGCTTGTACGGGTTGTCAAAAGCCCCGAGGGGGAAATCACTCTTGATTTGACGGGTCGCAAGCCCGGACGGGGCGCCTATGTCTGTCAAAGGCGGGAATGCCTTAGAGTCGCGCGCAAAGCAAAAAGGCTGGAAAAAGCTTATCAGTGCGCAATACCCGCAGAAGTATACAACCGTTTAGAGGAGGAACTGCCTCCCGATGAATAATAATAATAGCGGGCAAATTAGCAATCTTTTGGGTATGATAAAACGCAGTGGTCGGCTTACGACCGGTTATGGTGCTGTGGTCAGAATGGTATCATCTTCAAAGGGCGATGCCATGGTGATGATGGCCTATGATTTGTCAGCAAAGACCGAAAAGGAGCTTCGGTTTGCGCTGCAAAACAATGTTTTTAAGGTGGTTAATCTGCCGCTGAATAAACAGCAAATTGGGCAGGCGTTGGGACTAAACAAGCCTGTCGGGGTGCTTGGAATTGACGACACAGGTTTTTGCGGCGCCGTACAGGCACTGTGCCGTTGTAATGAGGGCGATTCTTAAGGAGGAATTTACTATATGCTGATAAAATACCGTGTTAATGAGGTTGCCAAGGACTTTGGCAAGACATCCAAAGAGGTTACTACTCTGTTGGCAAAATATTTTGATACACCAAAAAAAAGCATGACCGCTTTGGATGAAAATGAGCTTGACATAGTTTTTGAATACTATACGCAAAAATTTAAAGTTGAAAACTTTGATGAATATTTTGCCAAGGCTAATGAGCCCAAGACGGGGGAAAAGGACAAAGCTGAAAATCAAGTTAAAACCGTCGACGCAAATAAGGCAAAGGCTAAAGACAAACCCGCACCTGCTGCTGCCAAGGCAGACAAAAAGACAAAGACTAATGATGAAAAAGCGGCACAGGCACCAAAGCCGGCACCAAAGCGTCCCCCCGAAAGGCGTATGGTTGATACGCGCATGCCACAGAATGTTGTTTTAAACAAATATGACGAAAAATTTGATTTGCTTGCACAGACATCAAAACGAGTGCAGGGTGACGGAGGCGCGGTTAAAAAACAAAAGCTAAACCGGCGATCTCAGCAATACCGCAGGCCGCGTGGACGCCGTGAAACAGAAGCCGAGCGTTTGCGTCGTATACAGGCCGAGCGTAAAAGCAAGCCAATTACGATTACTGTTGGGGATACGATAACTGTTGGCGAGTTGGCTATCCGATTGAAAGCAACTACGGCTGAAGTTATCAAAAAGCTTATGGGACTCGGAGTAATGGCTACAGTTAATCAGGAAATCGATTTTGATACCGCATATCTTATCGCATCAGAGTTGCATGCAAAGGTAGAGCGTGAAGTAGTTGTCACAATTGAGGAACGCATAATTGACGATAGTGAGGATACCGACCAAAACCTCAAACAGCGTGACCCTATTGTGGTGGTAATGGGACACGTCGACCACGGCAAAACTTCAATATTGGACGCTATACGCCGCACCAATGTAACCAAGGGTGAAGCCGGCGGCATCACGCAACATATCGGTGCGTACAGGGTAGAAACAAACGATAATTCAATAACCTTTTTGGATACTCCCGGGCACGCCGCATTTACTTCTATGCGTGCCAGAGGTGCAGAGGTTACAGATATTGCAATACTGGTGGTAGCCGCTGACGACGGTATTATGCCGCAGACAGTTGAAGCGATTAACCATGCAAAAGAAGCCAAGATTTCGATTATTGTTGCGATTAATAAAATTGATAAGCCCGAGGCTAATCCTGACCGCATTATGCAGCAGCTTACCGAGCATGGTCTTGTGCCCGAAGAATGGGGCGGAGATGTGATTTGTGTGCCGGTTTCGGCCCATACAGGCGAGGGCATCGATAGGCTGCTTGAAATGGTGCTCCTTGTATCTGAAATGAAAGAGCTTAAGGCCAATCCCGATAGAGCAGCCAAAGGAACAGTTATTGAGGCTCGCCTTGATAAAGGACGCGGTCCTGTTGCCACATTGCTGGTGCAAAACGGTACCCTTAGCGTTGGTGATGTTCTTGTGGCAGGTTCAAGTGTAGGGCGCATACGCGCAATGACAGACGAAAACGGGAACAAGCTTGAGCAGGCCGGTCCTTCTGTACCGGTTGAAATAATGGGGCTTGATGAAGTGCCGGTTTCGGGAGATGTTTTTAACGCAGTTTCGGACGAGCGGCTTGCACGCGAACTTGTTGATCAGCGCAAGAACGCCGCTAAGGAGGCACAGTTTAAGCAATACCAAAAGGTAACGCTTGACAACCTTTTTGACCAAATGCAGCAAGGTGAAATGAAAGAGCTGAATATCATAGTTAAAGCTGATGTTCAGGGTTCTGTCGAAGCTGTTAGCCAGTCTCTCACAAAATTGAGCAATGACGAGGTCAGGGTGCGCATTATTCACGGCGGAGTTGGCACGGTAAGTGAAAACGATGTTATGCTTGCTGACGCTTCAAATGCGATAATAGTTGGCTTTAATGTTCGCCCCGAACCTCTTGTGCAGACGGG
>DHNF01000136.1:9549-10553 GCA_002409375.1 Ruminococcaceae bacterium UBA5423 | reverse complement strand
GTGCAGACGGCGGCAGAACAAGCTAATGTTGACATTCGTCTTTACCGTATTATATATGATTGCATTGAAGAAATTGAATCGGCAATGAAAGGCATGCTGGCGCCCAAAGAACGAGAAGTTATGCATGGTCGAATTGAAGTGCGCGAGGTTTACAAAATTTCAAGCATTGGCACTGTTGCAGGATGCCATGTGATTGACGGCAAAGTTTTGCGTGGGGATTTGATTCGTGTCGTACGCGACGGCATTATAATTGCAGACGATAAAATGAAGTCGCTGCGGCGGTTTAAGGATGATGTCAAAGAAGTTGCCCAAGGTTATGACTGCGGTATTGCGCTTGAACGATTTAACGATATCCATGAAAACGATATTTTTGAAGCTTATATTATCGAGGAATACCGCGATTGAGTTTTATAGAAATAATGCGGTCATAATAAGTATAATGTAATTTTGGACAAGTCTTTATAAAAAACCCGGTTTTTGGTGCCGGGGCGGAAAGGACATGAGTATTGTATGGCCGGTTATCGTATAAATCGTATAAGCGAGGACATAATGCGCGAAATTACGGCAATTCTGCGTACCGTGAAAGATCCGCGTGTCACCGCAACCATGCTTAGCGTCGTTCGCGTTGAAGTTACCAACGACATGTCATACGCTACCATTTATATCAGCTCCATGGAGGGCATCGAAGCGGCAAAAAAAGCCGTGAAAGGACTTGTTTCAGCACAGGGATATATACGACGCCAGCTTGGTATGGCACTGCACTTAAGGCATGTACCTGAATTGCGTTTTGTTGCTGACGATTCTATGGAATACAGCATTAATATCTCAAAAAAGTTAAAACACATTGAAGGGAGTGCTGAAAGCCATGAGCCAACTGATTAATGTTTCTGAAACCGCCTCTATTTTTAAGGCTGTTGATAATATTCTTATTCTTACGCATCATTATCCTGACGGCGATACGCTCGGGTCGGGTTTTGCACTTTGCCGGGCACTGCGTAGTATGG
>DHNF01000136.1:9063-9422 GCA_002409375.1 Ruminococcaceae bacterium UBA5423 | reverse complement strand
GAAAATCCGCACGCGTTGAGTGTTCTGACAAAATACCGGAAAAATACTTGTTTTTATATGATAATATGAAGCCACTGCCATATTTTGAACCAGATTTTGTATGTGCAGTGGATACTGCCGATGTGCAGCTTCTTGGGAAAAAGCTAAGCGTTTATGCCGATTGTATCGAGCTATGTATTGACCACCACGGTTCAAATACGCATTATGCCAAAAAGCTGCTGCTTATTCCGGAATACGCAGCAACAGCAATGATTGTCGCCGAGATAATACTTAAATTGAATGTAAAAATTGATAAAGACATTGCTTCTTGTATATACACAGGTATTGCAACCGATACAGGTTGTTTTAAATATTCGAAC
>DHNF01000136.1:6403-8889 GCA_002409375.1 Ruminococcaceae bacterium UBA5423 | reverse complement strand
TGTTTTAAATATTCGAACACCACATCCTATGCTTTTCGTATGGCTGCGGATATGCTTGATTACGGAATAAATTTTGACATGATTAACAGGAATATGTTTGATGTTAAATCCCGTGCCCGTGTTGAGTTGGAGCGGTTAGCGCTCGATAATATGCGTTTTTATCTGAACGACCGATGCGCTGTTATGTGTATAACACTTGATATGATTGAAAAAAGCGGTGCGGATGAAGACGATTTGGAGGGTCTGGCACCGCTATCGAGACAGATTGAGGGTGTATTTGTGGGGGTAACCATGCGTGAAAAACCCGACGGTACATTTAAAGTAAGCTTGCGTACCGACAATCATGCCGACGCGTCGGCGATTTGTTCGCGTCTGGGTGGCGGGGGACATGTGCGTGCTGCCGGCTGTATGGTTGATGGTCCTGTTGAAAATGCCATTAATATTATACTTGGCACAGTGAGGGATGTCATCGGCGATTAGTATGCATAAGACAACAAATCCCATTGAAAGGGTTGTAAAATTGTCTGTAAACGGAATAATTTGTTTAGACAAACCGCAGAACATAACCTCGTTTGCGTGCTGCTCAGTATTTCGTCGCCTGCTGAATACAAAAAAAATTGGACATGCAGGCACACTTGATCCTATGGCTACCGGCGTGTTGCCATTGCTTGTGGGACAAGCCACTCGTGCATTGGATTATATGCCGGTGCATGATAAGCGCTATACCGCGACTCTTCGCTTTGGATATGTCAGCGATACACAGGATATATGGGGCAGCATGACGGCCACTGGTTGTCCGCTGCCCCTTTTTGGTGATATAAATGCGGCTTTGACTTCATTCAGGGGTCAAATTGAACAAATACCGCCGATGGTGTCTGCAGTAAGACATCAAGGAGTTAAGCTTTATAAGCTTGCGCGTCAGGGCATTGAAGTGGAACGCAAGGCTCGCCCAGTTACCATTTATTCGCTTGATGTAATCGATTACGACCAAAAGACAGGCGAGCTTAAACTTGATTGTCACTGTTCAAAAGGCACTTATATCCGAACTCTTTGTGCAGATTTGGGCGAAATGCTGGGATGCGGTGCGGTTATGTCGTCGTTGCGTCGTACTATGGCGGCGGGATTTGTCTTAAAACAGTGTATTACAATGGACGAAGCACATAAGCTTGCTGAAAAGGGTTTGCTTGAATGCAAGCTGAATTCTATTGAAAGTGTTTTTCAAGATTATAACTGTGTTACCGTAACAAGTGCGCAGGCAAAACGTTTTATTAATGGCGGAGCACTTCTGCTTGACAGGCTGAACAAAAGAGTAGACGGTATAACACGAGTTAATTCACCTGACGGTACATTTTTGGGACTGGGCAGGCCAGAGAACGATGAGCTTAAAATACTTAAACTGTTTCACGGCGGAGGAAATTAAATTGAGTGTTGTAAAAAAATATATTTTAAAAGAAGGGATAAACACAATCCCCAAAAGACCACGTGCTGTTGCTTTGGGGATTTTTGATGGTGTCCATATTGGTCACAGAGCAGTTATAATCAATGCTGTGGGTGTCCAGCTGCAAAATGGCAAGCAATTAATCCCGTCAGTGCTCACATTTTGCCAATCTCCGAGCGAGTTGCCAAAAGACGGTGCCTACGAGCTGTTAACTTTAAGGCAAAAAGCAGCTGCATTTGCCACTTTAGGTGTCGAGGAATGGATACAGGCAGATTTTGAGCAACTGCGTGAGTTTTCGCCCGAACGATTTGTTCATGAAATTTTACACGACATTCTTGATGCAAAGCGCGTATGCTGCGGTTTTAATTATCGATTTGGCAAAGATGCCTCGGGCAATGCCGACACACTAAGAGAGCTTTGCAGACCGCTTGGCATTGAGGTTGTGGTTGCAGATCCTGTACTCGTTAATGACGAGCCTGTCAGTGCCAGCCGTATCCGTAGACTTATTGAAAATGGTGAGATGGAAAAGGCTGCAAAGCTGATGGGACGACCGTTTACATTTGATTTCAACGTCGTGAGTGGACAAAAGTTAGGGCGTTTACTTGGTTCTCCAACACTTAATCAGCCCTTGCCTCAAAATTTTGCGCGTCCGCGTTTTGGCGTTTATATTTCTACCGTCGAGGTTGACGGGCGTGTAATGCATGGGGTTACAAATATCGGTATTCGCCCGACGGTTGGAAGCAACGCACCGCTTGCCGAAACTTGGATTGCCGATTATGACGGCGATTTATACGGACGGAGTGTTCCGGTCAGTCTTATAAAGTTTTTGCGCAGTGAAAAAAAGTTTGAGTCTGTCGATGACTTGAAAAAACAAATACTTTATGATGCTAAACAAGCGAAACAGGCGGTTTTTGGAACACCAGACGACAGTATACGAGCTGTTTTGTTTGATTTTGACGATACATTACAGGAACGCCGGTGTGCATTTTTAAAATATTGTGATTTCTTTTTTAAAAAATATTTTCCCAATTTGCCACAAGAAGAAATC
>DHNF01000136.1:5631-6229 GCA_002409375.1 Ruminococcaceae bacterium UBA5423 | reverse complement strand
CACAAGAAGAAATTACAGCACGAACAACTGATATGCTGCGGCGTAATAATGGGGGATATGTGAATTACATTGACTTCTTTTTATCTTTGTTTCAGGATTGGGGATGGGAAGAAGCCCCCCCTGTCGGCGATATCTACCGCGAATTTCAGTTCCGTTTTCCTGAATATGTTACGCTTTTCCCAGAATCAGTGCAAGTGCTGACTGAAATTAAACAGCGCGGATACCTTGTCGGAGTAATAACCAACGGCCTTTCTCTTATGCAAAATCGAAAATTAGATGTCAGCGGACTTCGCCCGCTACTTGATATTGCGGTAGTATCAGGCGACGAAATGGTGCATAAGCCTGACGCAGAAATTTTCAGGCGAGCCGCGGCACGGCTGGGCGTTGCGTGCCGAAACTGCATTTATGTAGGTGATCATCCTATAAATGACATACAGGGGGCACTTGGTGCCGGTATGCGTGCAATTTATATAAATGCTTACGGCAACGATATTCATCCCGAAAATGTACCCGAAATAGGTAATCTTAACGAGATTTTAGATTTTTTACCAAATCTATAATTTTTATTCAAATCATGTAGGGAACGCTGTCCCCAGCG
>DHNF01000136.1:3816-5502 GCA_002409375.1 Ruminococcaceae bacterium UBA5423 | reverse complement strand
GTAGGGAACGCTGTCCCCAGCGTTCCGTTGAAATGGAATGATAAAATGTAGGAACGCCGAGGACGGCGTTCCCTACGATGGAAAATATTACGGATTAACGGTTATTTTTCCACGCTGAATTTCAATGATGTGGTGTGACTGAATGTTTCATTTGCTTTAAGAATGGGCTGTTCAAAATTAGGATGATTAATTGCGTCGGGGAAAAACTGCGTCTCAAGACAAAATCCGCTGTTTTTCCGATAAACAGCCTTTTCTTTTCCTAAAACCTCGGTAATAAAGTTGCCGGTATAAAACTGGACTCCTGGCAGGGTTGTGCTCAAATTTAAAGAGATGCCGCTTTGCAAATCGTATGCAAATGCCGCTTTGCGCAGGGTTCCCGTGTTGCCTCTGATGGCATAATTGTGGTCGTATCCGCCTGCTAAGTTTAGAGCTGCATAGTCAGAGCTTATGCGCTCTCCTATTGCGTGGGGAGTACTAAAATCCATCGGTGTGCCGTCAACAGGCAAAATGTTGCCCGTAGGGATAAGTTCGCTGTCAGATTCGGTGAATGCGTCCGACTCAATCTGAATCATTTGGTTGAGCACCGAGCCGCTGTTGTGCCCCGACAAATTGAAATATGTGTGATTGGTGAGATTGCACAAAGTATCCTTGTCTGACTTTGCGCGGTACTCCCATGTGAACACCCCGTCATCGGAAAGTGAGTGTGTAACCGACACATCGAGCGTGCCGGGATAACCCTCCTGTCCGTCGGGGCTTGTAAGTGAAAGGATAAGCTTGTCGTTTGAAATCTCTGGCTGCCACACCATACTGTCAAACCCAAAACGTCCGCCGTGCAGATGGTTGCCGTTGTTATTGCAATAAAGCATATATTCACTGCCGTTCAAAGCAAAGCGCCCCTTGGCAATACGGTTGGCACAGCGCCCGATAAGAGCGCCGAAATGCCCGCTGTTTTTTTCGTATTCCTCTACGGAGTCATAACCCATCACAATGTCGACCGGGTGTCCATTTTTGTCCGGCACTTTCAAAAAATTGATGACCCCACCAAGACTTAGGATACCTATTTGGATGTCTGCATTTGATAAAGTGAAAAGATCAACCGCTTTGCCGTCGGCTGTTTTGCCGAACGGTTTTTTTACGATGTCCATTTTTTACGTCTCCTTTTATAAAATAACAAACCCGCCGTTGGGACTCAGCACCTGTCCGGTTATAAAATCAGCCTTATCCGACGATAAAAAAACAATGGATTCGGCAACTTCTAATGGTGAACCCATACGCCCCATAGGTGTTTCACTTATTAGCTCTCGCTGTGTTTTTATGTCTAACGTGCTGTTCATGTCGGTGTCAATTATACCGGGTGCAACACAATTCACCTGAATATTGGAGGGGCCGAGTTCTTTAGCGAGTGCTTTTGTCATACCGATAAGTGCAGCTTTGGCAGTGGAATAGTGTACTTCACACGATGCGCCTACTATGCCCCAAATTGATGATATTAAAATAATTTTACCCTTTTTTCGACGTATCATTCCGGGCAGCACTGCACGGCAGCAGTAAAAGGCAGCATCCACCGTTACCGACATCATTTTTCGCCATTCGTCGGGAGTGATGTCGGTAAACAGTTGCTGCTGTGAAATTCCCGCATTACATATTAAAACATCAATGCCGCCAAAAAAAGATTCGCCTGCCGAC
>DHNF01000136.1:531-3689 GCA_002409375.1 Ruminococcaceae bacterium UBA5423 | reverse complement strand
TGTTTGGATACATCTGCTTGATACACAAGCACCTGTGAACCTGTTTTTGTAAGCTGTTCAGATAATTTTAATGCTTTTTCTTTTGAATTATTGTAATTGAGAATCAGTCCATATCCTTCACGGGCAAATAATTCAGCTGTGGCTTTGCCAATGCCGCGAGACGCCCCCGTAATTAATACAGTTTTACTGTCCATATTCTCACTTCTTATCAATCCATGCTTATTTTAAATTCATCTTCATCAAACATATTAATTTTTGGTTGCCTTGCCGGGACGCGTTTGAGGGGATCGTACACATATTTGCGGCAATAATGGTAAAGCGGCATAACACCTTTTTTAGGGCATAGAATAGCCTTGCCGTCAGAGGATTTGCGCCCATACAGGCAATACTCACAAGTCGCTTCTACATAATTTCCGTATAGCTTGCGCCGCATGGCTTGCTCCCTCTCTTCCTGTTCAGTGGTTTTCATGATAACACATTTTCCTCCTTTTTGCCAGTATGTTTTTTGGCATTAATTTCTTCAGGACGACAAGCAGCAGTCAGCAGAAACAGCGCACAAAGCGAAAGCAATGATGCAGAAGCTGCCGCGTTAGTTGAAAAGGGTAATATCAGAGCGTCTGAAGATGGACGGAACGCCGGTACTGCCACCGGTACAAAACGAAACAGCAACACGCTGAAAAGACCGCCCAGGACTGCATGTAATACACGAAAAACAAAAAATCCGCGGTCGATTAACGCCAAGCCTTGCAAAGACGCGGCAATTTGACAGTGTACCGAGATGCCGCCAAAGCCCAGCGCCATTCCAAGAATTAGCGGAGCAGCAGTGCCTGTTTGGGCAGCTTCCACAGTGCCGCAGCTTACCTCAAATATGCAAGGAAAAATGCATTTTAATATATCTTTAAGGGCATCAGATTGCCATATCGTGCTTAAAAAATTGGCTGCGCGTATTTGAAACCAGTCCGGAAAGCCGCTTGCATCTGCAAGTGAAAGCAATGCTGCAAAAAGCACTATAAAGCCACACATCAGTAATATTGTACGGCAGGCGTTGCCAACCGATTCGACAAAGCAGTATGCAGCAGACGGATTATCAGTCGGTTTTGTTATGGGTTTTTTTGACTGCACCGTGCCGACATCGGACGAGCAGAACCGCAAAAAAATTCCTATTATCAAAGAGGCTGCAATATGTGCCGCATAAAGCATAACCCCGTATTTGATATTTCCCATCAGACCTGCACCGACTGCGCTTATAATGAAAGCCGGCCCACCGTTAATGCAAAAAAAGAGCATGCGCTTTGCCTGTCCTCTTGTTATCATTCCACTTTTTGCAAGCTGCCCCACAGCTATCCCGCCGGCGGGATAACCCCCGATTAAGCTGATTAGGATCGCAGGAGCACAACAACCCGGCAAATTAAATATGAAGTGAACGGGTCGTTCCAGCAGCTTGCCGATTTTATCGCTTATACCCGACCTTATTATAAAATCAGCAAGAACCAAAAAGGGAAACAGTGACGGAATTATTACAGATGAGCAGATCGCCAGCCCCCTGCTGATTCCCGTTGAAACGGCGCGTGGCCATGCAAGCAAAAGCCAGCCGGCCGCCGTACAGGCAGTCAGTAGTGTAAAAGTGGTCAGAGTGGACTTGCGTATAACTTTGACAAACATTTATCTCTTCCTTTCAAGGGGGGCCGAATGCCGTTTGTAATTGTTTACGGTGTTGCATTCATTCCTATGCTTGTCAGTCCGCATTTTTATGTTTGCGGCCGCATATTTTGTTGTAGGTGTTTTTGAAACAGCGAAAAAGGCTGCTTATTAAATATATTTGGAAGGAACTGTTTCTATGAGCGTTGGTAGATCGAAAAGTCGAAAAAAGAAAAATAGTAACAAGCCTGGCGCTTTGTCCGAGCGGGTTGAACATATGCTGGAATTGCCTGTTGGCTCGTTAAGCGGTGCTGTGCGGATTGAACTTTTGGGAAACCAACGGGCAATTGTAGACGGCTGCAGAGGAATAGTCGAATATAGTGACGGACTTATTCGAATGCAGACAGGCAGTGGCATGATCCGTTTTACAGGCAATGTATTAAGCATCAGTTGTCTTACCGAAGACAGCGCTGTTATTGAAGGATCAATTTTGTCTTTGGAATATTTATAGAAGCTTTGCTTTTATAAACTTTAACAAGACTCGGGGGGGTCTATATGTTTTTAATTAAATTAATGAGATGGTTGTTCGGGTGGGTCAAACTCGAAGCTGAGGGAGGCTTTCCGGAGAGACTACTTAACCTTACGGCAATGGAGGGCATTGAGCTGTGGGGTGTTTGCAGACAGGGAGTCAAGCTTACGGCATGCTGCCCTGTGCGTCAGTATAAAAAATTAAGGCAGCCGGCACGACGCACAGGAATGAGAATACATGTTACAAAGCGGTACGGACTGCCATTTTTGATTAGGCGTTACCGTTCGCGTGCAGGCGCCGCTATCGGTCTCGCGGCATTTTTACTGGTACTTCATCTTTTCTCACAAAGGGTGTGGGTGGTTGAGGTGCGAGGCAATAAAGAATCAGACTCCGTCGAAATACTTGAGGTAATGAAGCAGTTCGGTGTCAAGGTGGGTGCCGATCTGTCAACATTGGATATTGATACATTGCAGCTTGAGGCACTTAAAAAGCTGCCCCATTTAGCTTGGTGCGTGGTAAATATCCAGGGGAGCATAGCGTATATTGATGTAACAGAACGCATTCCGACTCCGGATTTGTCCAACGCAGATGTACCATCCAACATTAAGGCGAAATGCGACGGGCGCATAGAATCAGTCGAGGTGTATACAGGCCAAGCTATGGTACAAAAGGGAGACGCCGTTGCCAAGGGCATGCTGCTTGTTAGCGGCGTTGTTGAAAGCAAGGTTGGTCCTATTCTGCGCAGGTCGCAAGCGCGCATACTTGCCAGAACCAACCGCAGTCTAGAAGTGAAGGTGCCCCTTAAGGAAGTGCACATGAAACCCAGTGGACATGAGCTGCTGCGCCCTTCTTTGCGTTTGTTTACACTTGATATTCCCATGTATACAGACGGAGAAATTGAGCAGCCAAATAAGCTTACGGTGTCACGCATGATGCTTGATGTAAACGGTATTGAGCTTCCGGTTGGTATCATACAGCGCAGATATGATAT
>DHNF01000136.1:0-374 GCA_002409375.1 Ruminococcaceae bacterium UBA5423 | reverse complement strand
ATCATACAGCGCAGATATGATATATTAAGTCCGGTTGAAATCGAGCGTACCGAGCAGCAGGCCGAGCAGCTTGCAAAACAGCGTCTTGAGAAGAAAAAATCAGACGACTTAAGTAGTGTTCAGATTGTTTCATCTTCGCAAAACGGAAAAATTCAAGACGGCCAATATATATTTAAGGGCGAATACACCTGTATTGAAGATATTTGCATGGAGGAACAGATAATCATTGATCGAACATAAATTACTCAAATAAATCTTACATATAATTATTTGCATTTACAATAACAAATACAATGATAAAAAATTTGTGAAAAATGTGCAATGACAAATAAAAAGTTTATGGTATAATATATATATTCGGGGTTTAAAATCGT
>DHNF01000174.1:12301-13202 GCA_002409375.1 Ruminococcaceae bacterium UBA5423 | reverse complement strand
GAAATCATTGCAATAAATTCGCTGTTTGTCGGCTTGCCGCGTCCGTTATGTATCGTATAACCGAAATATGAATTAAGTACATCGACATCGCCCCTGTCCCAGGCAACTTCAATTGCATGGCGAATAGCTCGCTCGACCCGTGAAGATGTTGTTGCATGTTTTTTTGCAACAGCCGGATATAGACGTTTGGTCACGGCATTGATAATATCATCATCATTTATTGCCATAATAATGGCGTCGCGCAAATACTGATAGCCTTTTATGTGCGCCGGCACACCGATCTGATGTATTATTTCAGTCACGCGTATTTCGATAGTGCCCTGATAATGCGAAGTGTTAAGAGTGTCTCTTGTCAGCAACTCGTTTTGAGACCTTCTGCCGTGAAAGGTTAGTATTCTTTCAGCCATTTCATCGGCGTCAAAAGGTTTTAGCAAATAATAGTCCGCGCCTGCAATCAATGCTTCACGCTCTAAATTCGGATTGTCAAAGCTCGACATTATCATTGTTTGAGGCCGTTTGGGCAAATTCATTCGCTGTATTCCACGTAACACTCCAATCGCGTCCAGATGCAGCAAAAAGAAATCCATTATCACCACATCCGGACGCGTTTGTTCAATTGCATTTAGAACCTTTTTTCCATCCTTGGATACGGCCTGTACATCAAGTGAGTGCGCACGCATAATCGCCGCACATGGCTTTCCAAAATGCTCACTGTCGTCAGCTAATAATACCTTTACTGCCTTTTCCATCATTTTGCCCCCAAACTCATTTTATTTTTTGCATTTCATCACTGCAACGACATCTTACCATATTTTGGTATATTATGCAAGCGTCTGGTAAAATATTTTTTTAAAATTCGGGAGAAAATATTCGTAAAGACAATAAATAGCTATGCTGCCGG
>DHNF01000174.1:10374-12133 GCA_002409375.1 Ruminococcaceae bacterium UBA5423 | reverse complement strand
TGTTGTATTGAAATTGTATTGGCTGTTTTTAGCATGTTTTCAGCGAATATTGCAAATCCGCGTGTTGGGTCATTGACAAAAACATGTGTAACAGCACCGATAAGCCTGCCGTCCTGCAAAATAGGCGACCCGCTCATGCCTTGAACAATTCCGCCAGTTTTTTGCAACAGCTCTTCATCAGTAATTACAATCACCATATTTCGCGTAGGCGATGAATCATTATATCGAACTTGGTCAATTCGCACATCATAAAAATCAGGTGCAGTTCCTTTAATCGTGGATAATATCTGGGCGGGTCCGGTTTTGACCTGCTGTTTCATCGCAACAGGCATAGCTTTGCCGGTTATAGGCGTTCTGTTCAAAACTCCGTATATGCCGGTTTCACCATTTATCTTGAGGTTTCCCATTGTACCTCCTTCAAATCCTCCTCGTAGTTCACCCGGATCACCGCTCAACCCCCGAACAATATTATATATCCTTGCAGGCACAATTTCGCCCGATGCAATCGGCAGCACTTCTCCCGTATCGACATCACAGACGGCGTGTCCCAAACCGCCAAAAACGTTGCTACCGGGTATAAAAAATGTCATAGTGCCTATTCCGGCAGAGCTGTCCCTCACCCATAATCCTGCTTTATAGCAATTCTCATTTACCGACTTTTCACAATTAAACCTCATATCAAATGTTATATTGTCTCGTCTTATAGTAAAACGCATTGTTTTGCCGCCGTTTTTTTCAATTAATGATGATACCTGCTCAATAGTATTTACCGGAATCCCGTTTATTTTGACCAACACATCGCCTATCTTCATTCCGGCAGCTTTAGCAGGATTTTTCGGCCCGTTGGATGTGTCGATATCCGACATACCTACAACCAAAACCCCATCGGTATACATTTTGATTCCAAAGGGCATACCGCATGGAATAACCGTTGTTGCATCAACCACTTTTACAGTGACTTGCTTTATAGGCACTAACCCAAACAACCTGAGCAGTGCTGTATAACTACTGCCGGGAGATAAACTCGCAACAGGCGTCAAATTCTGCATTTGCTGCTGTTGGGTATGCACCTTTACCGCGCCGTTTAATTTAAGATCGTACCCTGTAACAACATTAAACTGCTCGGGCATTGCACTTCCGAGTAAAAAAACTGCAGAAAGCAACAGACCGCAAGCCGCAAAAAGTGCTGCACTTAAACGATGAATAATTCTATACATGTTCAAATATTTTTTCAAAAATTAACCTCCTTTCTAAAACCTTTGCGAAGCCTTTTTTAATGTTCCACAACATTCAATAAGTATTTAACCATTAAATTTTTTAATCAAAAATGATTTGCACAAATATGAAAAAAAACGAAAATCGTCAAACATTAATTAGACCGAATTTTTATAATTTTATTCAATTATTATCAGGTTAAATGTTTAGTTTTATTCAGCATAAAACCTTGCGCAAATCCGATTATAAGATTGATAAAATTTTCGAGGACTTTTTGTCCCGGGCAGGGTAGACGACACAGGCGGGCTGGTGCGCTCTTGGCAAGGAAGAAACGAAGCACGCTGTTAAAAGACCAGAAAAATATTAGATATTCGTATAAATATGAAAAAGCAGCGCATCGATACTTCGAAAGCGCTGCTTTTTTATATTTTATATTTAAGCTTTTTTGCTTTAATCGGCAAAATACTGCCCATACTGTATCTTTGCGTCATTGCAAAGCTCTTTGTAAATGTCAAGCAACTTTTGATACACTTGATTATCAAGT
>DHNF01000174.1:5927-10292 GCA_002409375.1 Ruminococcaceae bacterium UBA5423 | reverse complement strand
ACTTGATTATCAAGTGTGCGGTATTGGGAATCTATAAATGCCATACCCTTTCCGTTTGCAAGCTTAAAAAGTGAAATTTCATAATTGGTATTGTACGGACCTGCTAACATGTTTATTTGATACTGCTTTTTGCAACCCTTTGTTTCGCGTTCGCCCTCTAACGAAACCCAAGCCTTTGTCGGCTTTTTCAAAATAATATCTATTATTTCTTTTAGCTTTTCAGTATCACTAAAATCGTATCCCATAACAGAGCCGTCCTGGCTTTTATTTTCATAATCATAAACATAGCAATTATTTATCCCTTTTAAAAGCTTGTCACTTTTTAATATATCGCCCCTCAATTTAATTGAGTCAAACTTCGAGTTAACATAGTATTTACCTAAATCAACATTATCATTACTTGTCGGCAAAAAATCAAATACAGCCTTTGTCTTGGAGCTGTCTGCCGACGAAGACAATTTTTTGCGGTATGGCCTATCTGAATGCTTATAGTAATTGCCCAGCGCATAATTAGTCATACTGTATTTTATATAAAATGAAAATGTTTTATCTCGATAATCTTCGACAAACCAGAAACAATAATCGCTATTATAAAATCCTTTATACATAATCAAAACCGAGTAGCCGTCACCGCTAAAAAACTCAAAATGCGGCACCCTGCCATCAAGCTTATCGGAAGGGAAGTTTAGCCCATTTTTCACAAAATCTTTCATATCTGTAAGACATGACATACTGTCAAACAATTCGTCAAGCTTTTCGTTTCCTAAATCAATATAATTCTCTTTATATTCGGCAACATCGTCTTCTTTTATCTTTTCCCCCGTACTAAAACGCATCAGAATGCGCGTGCCATCATCACTGCGATATATATAATGGTAAATTAAGCACTCTTTTTGCAAATTAGAAGTCTGCTCAATATAAGCACTATCTACCGAAACTTTAAAGGAGCGTCCGGTATCAAGTGAAAGACATTCAATATGAGCGTCACCCGTAGTATAGGTATAAAGATACTCACCGCTTATAAAATAAGCATCTGCCGCCTGTTTGACAACCTCGGTTTTACCACCGGATAACAAAGAGGTTAGAGATATTTTTGTTTTATAGCCGCTTTTTTTATTACCCGAAACTTTTGTTACTACCTCGGATTTTTCCCACGCTTTCAGACTTATGCTGTCGGTAATGTCAGCACCGTTAGAAGTATTATATACTCGCGCACCATCGTTTGTTTTGACCACAACGGCTTTTTCATTGTCGACAAATCTTATTATTATACCTTTGCCCTGCCATTCAGTGCCGGTTTTCAAATTTCTCATACGCCATACTCCCGACGCAGTTCCAACATATGAATACTCATCGGCCGGCGGCGTAGCGTATACAAGAAAATTGCCCTGCAAAGAAAACGAAAGCTTTTTATAAGGCTCATAGTATTCGTTTTCGTAATTGTATATATGCTGTGCCTTAATATTATCGCTGCCGATATCAACAATTTTGAGTGCAGCCGGCTTTGAGTCATCCGTGACATCCAACGCCATTATATACCGCCCATCATCTGATACATTTATAATCATACCGGCTTTTATTTCGGTATCGGCTACACATTGGGGGAGTTTAATAAGCTTTTTACTGCCAAAATCATAGCAATATGCTTTTTGTCCCGCAGTAAAGCTACACCTGTTAAGCTGTCTGTTAAAGCCCAGCACATTTATATTGAAATTGTGATCGATTTTATTTTTAAGCAATGAAGAAAGACAGATAATTTCTCGTGTATCGGTATTATAAAACAAACCGCTGCATTTCTCATGTCCGGGCACTTGGTATGATGGGTCAATCAAAAGCAGATTGGCGTCAAAGCACTGCGAAAATTTTGCGGTAGACGGCAGAGATATTTCACTGTTAGACGATGAATTCATATAATGGAGCATATCGGTACTTGTATAAAGAGGCAGCACTCTTGGCTTTGGCACAGATGTGCCTGCTAAAAATTTTATCATATTATTTTTATACGTCAGAGTCCTTACAGTCAAAGAACCAGGCTTATACCAATTTGGTATACCGCTATGATGAGGAGTCTGGCTTTGCGTTGTGCTCTTTGAACGAGTAGTTGTGGCTGAAGTAGACGGCGAGGAAATTGATGTTGATGAGTTTTGTGCGGTTTCGACCACGCCCTTATTGTTTTGCAGGCTCCAAAATAATGCTATCGACGCCACCGAAAAAGCAAAGCACGCGGCAATACCTATCCATCGCATAACAGGCTTAAAGCGTGTGCTTTTTTGCAAAGCCTCATTAATATATTCGTCATCAATATGGTTTATCACACTGAATATATCGTTACTGTTCATGCAAAAGCTCCCCTTTCTTCAAGTAAACACCTTAATTTATCACGCATTCGAGAAAGACGCACACTAACAGCATTTTCAGAAAGCATTGTTTCCTTTGCAATTTCTTTGATGCCCATTGCAAAAAAATACCGTTTGACAAATATAACCCTGTTAGTTTTATCGAGAGAGTCTAAAAAAAGATTTATGCTATGGCATAGTTCTATTTTATCGATTTGTTCTTCAACATCGTTGTGTCCAATACATTCATCAAGCTCTGAAACCAAGGCCGAACACGCGTTAGGCGCTCTTTTTTGGGCACAAAGATACCTGTATTTATCAAGCGCACGGTTTCGCACAATAGAGCAGCCGAAAGCAGCCAAAGACCGCGGCTTGTGCGGCGGTATCGAATTCCATACATCAAGCATCGCATCATTGACGCACTCCTCAATGTCTTGTTCATTATCAAGTATATTTTTGGCAAGGCTCACAAAAAGCCGCTCATACCGAATCAACAGCTCGGAAATAGCATTTTCGGTGCGCCTGTAAAACAAATCGATTATAGCTACATCTTCCATGCTCAGCCCTCTTTTCACCCTATAAGACGCAATCAAAGCCAAAATCTTACATCATATTATCAAAATATTAAAAATATATCGAGCAATATGTATTATTGGCGGCGTCCTGCATGCGTTTTGGTGTATCCGCCGTAGAGCGGCATGCCCCCATCGCGCCGCTTAGCGTTTAATGTAATCAAAAATTGCGAGGGGATACCTGAGAATCCTGTTGTTTTCATAGTCAAAACAGGCAGACCAAAAGGCCTGCCTGTTTTACAAAACTGTTTTATTCCTCATCAACGTCAAATTCATCCATTGATGTGCTAAAATCGTCCGACTCGGTTTCGGCAATCGGGATCTGTACGGGCTCTTCCGCGCCATCGTCAGCCTCGAAATCGCTACAACAGCAGTCATCTAAATCATAATCAATGGTGTCTCCAAATGCTTTGCGTGACATTTTTTTCGTACGCATACGAAGGCATATTACTGCCAAAGTTGTTAAAGCGGCTACGACCGCCGCAATAATAGCGACAATGGTATAATTTTTTGTACGGTTATTTTTCATCATATCACTACCTCCTGCTGCATGTATTGTTTCCCGATTTATGCTTATCATACAGCTTTATGAAAAACAAGTCAAGCAATCGCGTTTAATTTGAAATACAAACTTTGCAATTAATTATTATTTTCTGCATTTTTCAACAATCCACGGTAAAGACGGATATATTCATTAGCAAAACGGCCCCAACTAAGTGTATCTGTTTCGGGATTATTAAGCTGGGCGTCAATCCCGTTGAGTATTCCATCCAGCTTAGGTTTATGCATTTTTAACACACCTTCAAGCCCGTGTGTTTGCTGCATTTCGGATATCTTTTTTGCATATGTAGGGCTTATTATCGTGACACAGTCGGCCGTTTCAATACCGGCTTTCATCAAATTTATGCGACCGTCATGCTCGACAAGTGAAGCAGATTGCTTTGGAATACCAAACACGTCCTCAAGAATCTCAAGCCCAAACTTGCCCTGATGGTGTATATTGTGTATCGTATATACATTTTTAATATTCTCATATCCCTGACGCTGACGATAAAAAAGTTTATAATACAAAGGCGTCAAAGCGCTCTGCCAATCATTCGAGTGCAATATATCAGGCCAAAAATCAATATACTCAAGCATTTCAAGCACTGCCCGTGAAAAAAATGCAAACCTTTCGGCATCATCATAATGCCCATAAAGCCCGAGGCGTTTAAAATAGTACTGATTGTCAAGCAGATAATATATCGCGCCTCTGTAGTTGGTTTTATACACGCCACAGTATTGCCTTCTCCATGCCACCGGCACCGATAGGCTTACTACAAATTCCAAATTTTCTCTAAGCTCATTCGGCACATCCTCATACAAAGGCAACGCAACCCGACACCCAATCAACCGCTTGCGCATCGCACACGACAGCTCACTGGAGACATCAGCCAACCTACTCGATGCGGCAAACG
>DHNF01000174.1:5532-5746 GCA_002409375.1 Ruminococcaceae bacterium UBA5423 | reverse complement strand
GGTTGCAAACAAAACCTTCATGCATAAAACCCCTCTCAAGTTATATTTTGTACATTAATCGCACGACAAAAAACATTCGGGGGCATATTATTAATAATACAGTTGGTTCTATTTTAATTGTAACAATTTGGAGTCAATTATTCAAGCTATTAGTGTATTTTCTTTAATGTTTTATATAATATTGTTTTTTGTTTGTTATACTGTTTCTTGTTAA
>DHNF01000174.1:4122-5362 GCA_002409375.1 Ruminococcaceae bacterium UBA5423 | reverse complement strand
AGGGAGGAAGGCTGTCGCCTGCCGACCGACGACAACGTAGCTAAACGGAAAAAGTCCGGGAAGTATTCTATGTTTTTAATGAGAATCAGTATTAGTTATTCACAATATTAAAGCCGCAAAAATGCATATTATTTTTGCGGCTTTGTGCTGTCAAGCAATATTATTTAATACTAAAATGAAAATTGTTCGAAACACTTTTACAAATTCAAGTGGGGTGCGATTGAATTAAGCACTCACTTGCTCATCAGTGTTACCATAACGGCTTTTTGCGCATGAAGGCGGTTTTCAGCCTCGTCAAATATTTCGTCGGCGTGGGCTTCAAAAACCTCCTGCGTGATTTCTTCTCCGCGATGTGCAGGCAAGCAGTGCTGCACCATACAATCGGGATGTGCAAGCGAAAGCAACTCTGCGTTAACCTGATATCCGTCAAAAGCAGCCCGACGGTTTTCTGCCTCATCCTCCTGCCCCATCGACGCCCACACATCTGTAAATACTACATCTGCGTCCTTGATTGCCTCAACACAGCTTTGTGTCAGCAAAAACCTGTCGTCGTAACCGGCTGCAAATTCCAAAACCGATTCGGCGGGACTATACCCTTTGGGACAGGCAACACTTACCCTCATACCAACTTTAAGACATCCCACAATCAACGAATTAGCCATGTTGTTACCGTCACCAATATAGCACATATTAAGTCCCTCAAGCTCGCCCTTATATTCACGCACCGTCATTATGTCTGCAAGAACCTGACACGGGTGACTAAAGTCGGTAAGCCCGTTTATCACCGGAATATCTGCATACTTTGCAAGGGTTTCAACCTCGCTTTGCTCAAATGTGCGAATCATTATGCCGTCCACATATCGCGAGAGCACGCGCGCCGTATCCTTCACCGGCTCGCCACGTCCTATCTGCAAATCATTTGCAGACAAAAACAAACCGTACCCGCCAAGCTGATAAATCCCGGTTTCAAACGATACACGCGTGCGGGTTGATGCCTTTTGAAAAATCATTCCCAGCGTTTTACCGGCAAGATGCCGGTGCTCGATACCGTGCTTAAGCTCATATTTAAGCTGGTCGGCAAGATTTANNATTTCAATAATTTCTTCTTTTGAACAATCAAGCAGTTTTAGCAAATGTTTCATGCATTTGTTGCCCCTTTCAGCACGGTATTTAATATCGACAAACCCTTGTCTATTTCTTCATAAGTAATTGTCAGCGGCGGCAGCAGTCGCAATAGCGT
>DHNF01000174.1:3211-4008 GCA_002409375.1 Ruminococcaceae bacterium UBA5423 | reverse complement strand
GGCGGCAGCAGTCGCAATAGCGTTTTGGCAGTAAGCACCATTAGTCCATTTTCAAGACATTGCTCAGCTATTGCGCGGGCATCAATTTTTTCAAGCTCTATTCCAAGCATCATCCCGCTTCCTCGAACTTGCTTTACATTGGGCATTGACGAGATGTGTTGCCTTATATAATCCCCTTTTTGCGTAATGCTGTCAAGAAATCCGGGTGACAAAAGCCTCTCCAGCACCACATTAGCGCCGGCACATGCAACCGGATTGCCGCCAAATGTTGATCCGTGTGTGCCCGCCGACATTACAGCTCTAAGTTTTTCGTTGCATAGACAGGCACCGATTGGAAGACCGCCCCCAAGCCCCTTTGCCATGGTCACGATATCAGGCTTGATTCTCGTGTGCATAAAGGAAAGAAATTTGCCTGTTCTGCCGGCGCCTGTTTGAACCTCGTCAACAATTAAAGTCAACTCATTTTCATCACAAATATTGCGGACCGCCTGCAAATATTCGGTATCAAGAGGAACCACGCCGCCCTCACCCTGTACACATTCGAGCATAACAGCACATACATTGTTATCCAGCTTTTGCTTTAAGTCATCAATATCGTTAGGTTTTGCAAACTTGAACCCTTCGGTAAACGGGAAAAAGAACTGGTGGAACGACTCCTGCCCTGTCGCAGACAGTGTAGTCAATGTACGGCCGTGAAACGAATTATTGAGGCAAAGAATTGTTGAGCGGTTTAAACCGTATTTGTCAAAGCTTGCCTTTCGCGCAAGCTTGATTGCGCACTCGTTGGCTTCGGCTCC
>DHNF01000174.1:2421-3049 GCA_002409375.1 Ruminococcaceae bacterium UBA5423 | reverse complement strand
CGCACTCGTTGGCTTCGGCTCCCGAATTGCACAAAAACACCCGTGACATTCCGGCACTCTCGCAAAGCCTCTTTGCAAGCGTTACTTGAACCTCATTATAATAAAGGTTTGAAATATGTGATAGTCTGCCAGCCTGCTGCTGAACCGCCGCCACCCAATCAGGGTCGCCATATCCCAACGAATTAACACCGATGCCGCTGCCAAAATCAATATAGGTTTTGCCGCTGACATCAGTCAAAACCGCGCCCTTCCCGTGGGACACTGCAACATTAAACCGCGCATAAGTTGGCATTAGAAAAGACTGCTCGGTCTGTTTAATTTGTTCATAGTCCATAAAACAACCTCTTTCGGATTTATAAAAACATGGTACCGATACCCTCATCGGTCAACATCTCGATAAGTATTGAATGGGCAATTCGTCCGTCAATAATGTGGGTGCGTGAAACTCCTCTGCGTACCGCCTCAACACAGCAATCAACCTTGGGTATCATGCCGCCTTTAATAATTCCTCTGCGCTTAAGTCCCGGCACGTCGCTGACATGCACAACAGAAATCAGCGAGCCCTCATTGTCCTTGTCACGAAGCAACCCTCTAACATCGGTCATAAGCACGAACTTTTCGGCATTTA
>DHNF01000174.1:1880-2285 GCA_002409375.1 Ruminococcaceae bacterium UBA5423 | reverse complement strand
TAATGCCGCAGCTATATGCGAAGCCGCAATATCTGCATTGATATTAAACACCTGGTCGTCCTGCTGTCCCGCAGCAATGGTTGCCACAACCGGTATCGTACCGCTGTCAATGCAATTGCGTATTAATGTAATATCAACATGCGTAATTTCGCCTACAAGCCCCAAGTCCTGCCCGCACTCAATCTTATCGGCCTTGATCATTCCGCCGTCCAACCCGCAAAGCCCTATTGCACGCCCGCCATGCTGTTCCAGGCGCTGAACCAGCCCCTTATTCACCTTGCCGGCAAGCACCATCTGAACGACCTCCATGGTCTCCTCGTCAGTGTAGCGCATGCCGCCGACAAATTTAGGCTGTTTGCCGATTTTTAAAAGCATGTCATTGATTTCGGGGCCGCCGCCGTGCAC
>DHNF01000174.1:0-1773 GCA_002409375.1 Ruminococcaceae bacterium UBA5423 | reverse complement strand
CCGCCGCCGTGCACCAGCACCACCTTTATTCCGACAGTAGACAGCAGTACAATATCCTCCATAACGGCCGACTTTAGCTCTTCGTTCACCATCGCGTTGCCGCCATATTTGATTACAACCGTTTTTCCCGAATACTGCTTTATATAAGGAAGAGCTTGCGTCAGTACTTGCGCCCTATCTAAAGTTTGAATTGTCACATTATCCCCCCAAAAAATCCGTTAACTTCTGTAATCACCGTTAATTTTCACATAGTCATATGTCAAATCACAGCCCCACGCCGTAGCTGACTCATCTCCGTCTTGCAGCGTGACAGATATAGTAATTTCTTTTTGTGTAAGAACTGCTTTTGCAAGCCGCTCGTCAAAATTTATTCCTGCGCCATTTTGACAAACTTTTACACATCCGGCCGCCGATAAAAACGACACTGCAACACCGCCAACATCCAAATCAGCGTCTGAATATCCTAACGCGCACAGCACCCGTCCCCAGTTTGCGTCGGCACCGAACATGGCCGCTTTTAACAGCGACGAATTAATAACCGCCTTTGCAGCGAGCATTGCGTCCTCTTTGGTTTTGGCTCCCGTCACCCGGCATTCAAGCAGCTTTGTTGCTCCCTCTCCGTCTGCGGCCAGTGCGCGACAAATTTTGATGCATAGTGCGCGCAGTGCTTCAACAAACTTTGCATAATCATCGTTTTTGTTACAATTAATTGAACTTCCCACCGCACCGTTTGCAAGCACTATAACCATATCATTGGTTGATGTGTCTCTGTCCACTGATACCATATTAAATGTGTCACTGACTACTTCTGCAAGTGCTTCGCTCAAAAGACTTGAATTGATTGCGGCATCGGTAGTCACAAAACATAGCATCGTCGCCATGTTTGGCGCAATCATACCGCTGCCCTTTGCAATAGCACCCAGCGTACAGATTTTGCCGCCCAACTCAAATTTAAGTGCAAACTCCTTTTTTACCGTGTCGGTTGTCATAATTGCATGTGCAGCATCCGAATGACCATTTTTTGAAAGTGCCGCCGCAAGTTTTGGCATACCTTTTTCAATCGGCCTTAAATCAATTGATGGACCTATAACCCCAGTCGATGCAACAAGCACATCATCAGGTAAAATGCCAAGTGTGTCGGCAGTAAGTCTGCACATTGCCTCTGCCTTTTCAATTCCATCTGCGGCGCAGGTGTTTGCAATACCACTGTTGCATATAATTGCGCGCGCCATTCCGTCCTTAAGATGCCGCTTCGTAACAATACACGGCGCACCAATAACTTTGTTTTGTGTAAAAACAGCAGCCGCAAAAGCCGGAATATCTGACATTATCAATGCTAAATCCTTTTTGTTTCGGTTTTTGCGAATGCCGCAATGTATGCCCGAGGCGGTAAACCCCTGAGGGGCAGTCACTCCGCCGTCAATCCATTCGTAGTCCATAGTAGAATCCTCCGTGTTAAAATGCGGGGGGAATCATGTCAATGCCATCAGTTTCGCAAAACTCAAACAGCAAGTTCATGTTTTGTATTGCCTGACCCGCAGCTCCTTTAATCATATTGTCAATGACCGAGGTCACTATGAGCAGTCCCGTGTGCTCATCTGTATAAATCTGAATGTCGCAATAATTAGAACAACGAACATTTTTTACATCTACTCCGACTCCATGCGGCATCACCCTTACAAAAGGCTCGTCTTTGTACATATCCACATACAATGCACGAACACTATCAGCTTTAATTTCAGGTATAAGCTTAAGGTACATCGTAGACAGTAT
>DHNF01000050.1 GCA_002409375.1 Ruminococcaceae bacterium UBA5423 | reverse complement strand
ATAAAATTCCATGGAATTTTATCGCCTTTATCAGATATTTGTAGAGGCGGGGCTCTGCTCCGCCCGATTGGTGAAATGTGCAAAAATAAAAATAAGGAAATCAACGCAACGATATAATATCACCATTGACAAATACGCAATCATGTCGAATCACATTCATTTGTTGATTATCATACAACGGGCGGATATGGAATCCGCCCCTACGATAATCAAATCGATGCCGTAGGTGCACCCCTACCTGAAATTATATATAATACTATTCTCAGATTAAACTGAGAATAGTATAAATCAACATTCAATAATAGAGAAACACCCCGTCCATGGGTGATTAAAATAGGTGAAGTAGGAGCAAATTATGTTTATTGATACCGCAACCATATACATTCGCGCCGGAAACGGCGGTGATGGTGCAGTGAGCTTTCACCGTGAAAAATTTGTTGCGGCGGGCGGTCCCGACGGAGGTGACGGTGGGCGCGGTGGCAATGTAGTATTTGTACCTGATGATGGGTTAAATACGCTTGCGGATTTGCGCTATCGCCGCAAATTTTTGGCTGAGAACGGCCAGCCGGGTAAGGGTAATCGTTGCTCCGGCAAATCAGGGAGCGATTTGGCAATACGAGTGCCGCGCGGCACGCTGATATATGACAATAAAAGCGGGAGACTTTTGGCAGATGTATCGGGGGATGAGCCTTTTATTGCTGCCAAAGGCGGCCGGGGAGGATGGGGCAATAGCCATTTTGCTACGCCTACAAGGCAGGTGCCGCGCTTTGCAAAGCCGGGCAATTTAGGCGAGGAATTTGAAATAAGGCTCGAGCTTAAATTGCTTGCGGATGTAGGGCTTGTTGGATTTCCGAATGTGGGAAAGTCTTCGCTGATTTCGGTTGTCAGCGAGGCAAAACCTGAAATAGCAAACTATCATTTTACTACGCTTACACCGGTATTAGGCGTTGTTAGGATTGCACAGGGAGCGTCCTTTGTCATGGCGGACATACCGGGCATTATTGAGGGCGCCGGCAAAGGCGTAGGGTTAGGGCACGATTTTTTGCGTCATATCGAACGTTGCCGTCTACTGGTGCATGTGGTGGACGTATCGGGAAGTGAGGGGCGCAATCCGCTTGAGGACGTTGAGATTATTAACAAAGAATTAAAAGAGTTTAATGCTGAGCTTGCATCACGACCTATGATAATCGCCGGCAACAAGTGTGATTTAACCGACGAACAAACAGCTGAAAGCTTTGCTCGCGCAATGCGCGATAAAGGATATGAATATTTTCCGTTAATAGCTCCGATATCCCATGGTACTGACGCGTTGATTAAGCGGTGTGCCGCATTGCTGTCAGATCTGCCACCCCTACGGGTATATGAACCAGAATCCGATGCTGTGGCCGACTACGGTGAATTGCGTGACGAAGGTGTATCGATCAGCAGACGAGATGACGGAGCATATGTCGTTGAGGGGGAGTGGCTTAAACATTTTATGCGCGGCATAAATATAAATGAAGACGAAAGTCTTATGTATCTTCATCGGGCGCTGCAATCAAAAGGTGTTATAGACACTCTTCGCCAAGCCGGTGTAACTGATGGGAATACTGTTAGCATTTATGGTTTTGAGTTTGATTTTGTAGAATAATTTGAAGGGAAAGATAATATGGCGCGATTGGTTCCGCGTAATGTGGATGTGCGCACGCTCAGTCCGTTGACACTTGCGTTTGTTGGCGATGGCGTATACGAATTGATGGTACGCGAAATGCTTGTATGCATGGCCAACCGACCCAACGGTGATCTGCACAAGCTTTCGGTCTCAATGGTCCGGGCTGAAGCTCAGTCTGCCGCGGTTGAAAAACTGATACCGATACTTGATGACGAGGAGGCAGCCGTATATCGACGCGGGCGTAACGCCCACACGCAGCGTGCAGGAAGTGATTACCACCGCGCTACAGGTCTTGAGGCACTGTTCGGATTTTTATATTTGACTGGCAACATTGAACGCCTGCGTGTGTTATTTTATGCTATAAACGGGGATAATAAGCCTGAAGGCTCCGAATAAACAGCACAACCACTCGGGGCGTGAGGGGATGTAGCGTATGAAACAATTAAACACAAGGTTAGGCCGATTTGTTGTTGACGGAATGTTTTATTTAGTTGGCAGTGCACTTTATGCACTTGCAGTGGATGTTTTTATCGCGCCCAATCAAATATCGCCCGGCGGGCTTACTGGTGTGGCTGCACTGATTAACTATGTAACGCCCGTTCCTATTGGAATTGCAATGATTATTATGAATATCCCCCTAATGTTTGCATCTTTAAGGCGACTTGGAGTTGACTATACGGTGCGCACTGCAATTGCCACAATTATTACATCGGTGATGATTGATGCTTTTGAGGCTTTTGTGCCGGCATTTCATGGAGATATAATTCTAACAGCTATATTTGGAGGAGTGCTTTCGGGAATTGGTCTCGGCCTTATATATATGCGCGGCGGCACGACCGGCGGCAGCGAGCTGATTGCCCGCCTCATGGGACGAAAAATGCCCCACATACCGGTCGGGCGCCTAATTCTTGCAGTAGATGCAATTGTTGTTGCAAGCGCTGCCGCCGTTTATCGCAACTTCGAAAGTGCAATGTATGCAATAATATTGATATTTGTTACAACCGTGTTAATGGATACTCTAATATACGGTCGTAATAAGGGTAAAATGCTCTTGATTGTAACCGATAAAGTGCGCGAGGTGGTAGACGATATTCTTAAAACTATGCAACGGGGAGCTACAATTTTAAAAGCGGCAGGCGGATATTCTGGCTCTGACAAAGAGGTATTGCTGTGCGCCGTACGGCCGTCCGAAGTATATGTGTTGCGCACGTTGGTTTATGACCGTGACCCTGGTGCATTTATTGTCGTGTTGTCAACCGATGAGGTGCTCGGAGAGGGATTTCGTCCGTTTAATAAAGTATAACAGTGTAGTGCTTATGTCCCGTTACGCTAAAACCGGCACGACGAGTGTACCGCGCCGGTTTTATACTATTCTCAATTTTAAAAATATGCCGACAAGATGTCTTCGGTATAATCTGAGAACTTGATTACTCTTGGTATATCAACTTTTGGCGCATACGGTTGGTTAAAAGGATAAGCAAAAAGCCAATTGCCGCAAGAATCAGCCCTCCCAAAAGAACTGATAAAAGCGTTGACCGCATCATCGATACAAAAAGCATTTTT
>DHNF01000113.1:561-7252 GCA_002409375.1 Ruminococcaceae bacterium UBA5423 | reverse complement strand
GTAATTTTGACTGGTACGAATCGGTTGGAATTGCTATTGCGGTTTTTCTTGCAACATTTGTATCAACACTTTCGGAATACGGAAGCGAGTCTGCATTTGCCAAACTGCAGGAGGAGGCCGCAAATGTCCGTTGTCGTGTGCGGCGTGCATCGTCAGTTATAGAGGTGCCCGTTGCCGATGTTGTTACGGGAGATATAGTGCTTTTGCAGGCGGGCGACAGAATTCCGGCAGATGGGATATTGATTGAAGGTTTTGTCAAGATTGATCAGTCTGCATTAAATGGAGAAAGCCGTGAGGTATCAAAACTGTCCGGCTATGATAATGATAAAATTGATTTTCTTTCACGCAGCCATCTTTTCAGGGGCAGTATCGTGTGTTCCGGCGAGGGCGTAATCAGGGTATTAAAGGTAGGTGATGAGACTTTTTATGGGCGTTTGGCCTGTGAAGTACAGGAGGAAACGCGCGAAAGCCCGTTAAAAGTAAGGCTCGGGCAGCTTGCAAAAACATTAAGTCGTCTTGGATATATTGCCGCTGCACTTGTAGCTTTTGCAGATATGTTTTTATTTATTTTTATTCAAAACCGAATGAATTTAAACGGACTGCTGCTGAATCCGCAGGTTTTGTTTGAGCAAATATTGCATGCACTTACTTTGGCAATTACCGTTGTCGTTGTGGCGGTGCCCGAGGGACTTCCGATGATGATAACAGTTGTGCTGTCTTCTAACATGCGCAGAATGCTTAAGGATAACGTACTTGTGCGGAAGCTGGTTGGAATAGAGACATCGGGAAGCCTTAACATTTTGTTTACCGACAAAACAGGAACTTTGACACGCGGTCGTATGGAGGTAACACATTTTATAACCGGCGACAACACCGAATATAAAAGTGTCGACAAGCTTAAGCGCAATAAAGCGCTTTGGGAAGTTGTTGAGATGTCCTGCTATTTTAACAATGAAAGCATAATTTCAGGATCAAGGGTGATAGGCGGTAACGCAACAGATCGTGCACTAATGAAATATGTTATGCCGAGTACTCCGACAATTCGCAGTGGGTATAAGCGCATACAATCGGTTCTGTTTGACAGCTCGCGCAAATTTTCTGCTGCTCATATTGCATTACCCGACAATGTACGCACCGCTGCAAAGCGAGAATTTGTTTTGGTAAAGGGAGCTCCGGAGCGGTTAATACCGTTTTGCACAAGGTATTTTGACCAAAATGGTCAAGTTCGCCCTCTGCCGGGAAGGCTGCACCTTGAAAAAAAGATTAAGGAGCTGGCAGTAAATGCGGTCAGAGTGCTTGCATTGGCAGTATCAGATACGCCTGTCGATGAAAACGGTAATTTTTCTCGCCTTATTCTTGTGGGACTTGCGGGTATTCGTGATGAAGTTCGACCTGAAGCACGCGCAGCCGTTCAGCAGGTTTGTAGGGCCGGCATACAAGTCGTTCTTATTACCGGTGATAATCTTGAAACCGCAGCGGCAATTGCGAAAGAAACCGGTCTGATTAAAAACGGTAGTAATGGTGTAATTAACAGTGAACAACTGGCATCATTGAGCGACAGCGAAGTTAAAAAAATATTGCCAAAATTGCGAGTAGTGGCGCGGGCACTGCCGACCGATAAAAGCCGGCTTGTAAGATTGTCACAGGAGGTGGGGCTTGTTGCCGGCATGACAGGTGACGGCATCAACGACGCTCCGGCGCTTAAAAAAGCTGATGTCGGATTTTCGATGGGTAGCGGTACCGAGGTGGCAAAAGAAGCAGGCGATATTGTAATTCTTGACGATAACATCGCCTCAATTGCCAAAGCTGTGCTTTATGGACGGACAATTTTTAAAAGTATAAGAAAATTTATTATTTTTCAGCTAACAATGAATTTGTGTGCCGTGGGTATTTCGGTTATAGGACCATTTATCGGCATAGACACTCCTGTAACTGTAATTCAAATGTTGTGGATAAATATTATTATGGACACCCTTGCCGGGCTTGCATTTGCCGGAGAACCACCGCTTGATGAATATATGTTTGAACCACCAAAAAAGCGGGGAGAGCCGGTGCTAAATCGTTATATGCTGCACCAAATTTTGTGCACAGGCTCGTTTACCGTTATTTTGCTTGTGTTGTTTTTAAAGGTGCCGCATATGCGCCTTTTGTTCCGCTATGCCAGCGATAATAGGTATTATATGACGGCATTTTTTGCATTTTTTATTTTTGCTGGCGTATTCAACAGCTTCAACGCACGCACATACCGTTTAAATCTGCTTTCCCATATCAAGAAAAATGTTTCTTTTATTTTTATAATGACAATGGTGTCGGTTGTGCAGTTGCTGATGATATATTATGGCGGCAGCCTATTCAGAACAGCGGGGCTTACATTTTCAGAGCTTAGAACTGTGTTTATGATAGCGTTTATTGTTATTCCGGCCGACTGCATACGCAAGTTGATACTGCGATTGTATGGGCGTAAAGGAACTTTGTGATAAACGATTGAATTAAATTGTTTCATATGATACTATTAAGAAAATTTTGGGAGTGATGCAATGTGAGATTTTATGAAGACTTGAAAAAAATCAGTGAAAACCGTCTTAACCAAAGGTGTTATTATATTCCTCAAGGAATAAGCACATATACATCACTTAACGGCACCTGGAAATTTAAATTTTATGAAAGAGATATTGATGTTGACATAGACCGGGGCGAATGGGACGAGATACCTGTGCCGTCTTGTTGGCAGCTTTACGGTTATGAAAAACCAAATTATACTAATATTAATTATCCGTACCCGGTCGACCCACCGTATGTTCCGGACGATAATCCGTGCGGTATTTATCAAAGAGAGTTTGAAATAAATGACGACTCGATGATGCATTATATAGTATTAGAGGGTGTTTCCTCATGTGCAAAAGTGTGGATAAATGACCAATACATAGGTTATACCCAGGGCAGTCACCTTCAGGCTGAGTTCGATATTACTAAGTCTATTCGTAAAGGGCGCAATACCGTACGCATACAGGTTCTAAAATGGTGCAGCGGCAGTTATCTTGAAGACCAGGACTTTTTTCGATTCAACGGTATTTTCCGCGATATCTATGTGCTGTCAAGGCCAAAAGGGCATATAAACGACATTTTTATCCGCACCGACGGCTGCACGGTTTTTGCTGATTTTGATGGACAGGCTGATGTTTCGCTTTTTGATGGAGAAAAACTACTTAGCAAGGCAAATGCCGCAAATTCGGTTAAATTTGTCGTGGATAACCCTATGATGTGGAATGCCGAACAGCCGTATTTATACAGACTTGAGTTTGAGTGCAACAATGAAAAAATAGTCCAGCATTTTGGATTTCGTACAATTACAGTATCAAATAAAGGCGAGCTTTTAATTAATGACAAGGCTGTAAAGCTAAAGGGTGTAAATCACCACGACACCCACCCTCATAACGGCTGGTGTATGACAGAGGATGAGCTAAGGCAGGATTTGCTGCTGATGAAAAAATTGAACATAAACACTGTCCGAACAGCACATTATCCGCCACATCCAAAGTTTTTGGAAATGTGCGACGAGCTGGGTTTTTATGTTGTTTTGGAAACTGATTTAGAAACACACGGGTTTGTGCGCCGTTATGCCAATGTTCAATACAAGTATGATGTCGAGAGCCCGGACTGGCCGTGCAACGACCCAAAATGGCTTGATTCGTTTATGGACAGGATGACAAGGGCGGTCGAGCGGGATAAAAACCATGTCAGCATTATAATGTGGTCGACAGGAAACGAAAGCGGTCACGGGCCTAACCATATGGAAATGATAAATTGGACAAAAAAGCGTGACTCTTCGCGTCTAATACATTGTGAGGACGCCTCCCGCAAGGGTGAGTCCGACCATGCCGATGTATTTTCAGCGATGTATATGAGCGTGCCTAATTTAGAAGAATATGCACTTGACAACACGAAAAAGCAGCCTATGTTTTTGTGTGAATATTCTCATGCAATGGGTAACGGCCCGGGTGATGTATGCGATTATTGGGAGCTTATTAATAAATATCCAAAGCTAATTGGTGGCTGTATATGGGAATGGTGCGACCATACCGTTATAGAAGACGGTGTTCAAAAATACGGTGGAGATTGGAACGAACTGACTCATGACGGTAATTTCTGCTGCGATGGCATGGTGCTTTCTGACCGCAGCCTTAAAGCCGGCTCGCTTGAAGTCAAGACTGCCTATCAGCCCATGAAAACCGATTACAAAGACGGCAAGCTACATATAACAAACCTTTTGGATTTTACTAATCTTGATATTTACAAATTTAAATATGAAATTCAGGTTGATAAAAAAGTTATAAAAACCGAAACTTTAAAAGTTAATGTCGAGCCTGCACAGACGGTTGTTTTGCCTTTAGAATTAAAGCTGCCCGAAAGCTGCCGGTTAGGGTGCCATATCAATACATATCTTATCGACCAACAAGGAGAAGTTATGGCGCAGTGTCAACATCTGCTGCAAATCCCGGTTGTTTCATTTGTTAATGATTCGCCTTTGATTGAGCTTTCTGAAGATGATCGTAATATATATGCAGCGGGAGACGGGTTTGAGTATACATTTTCCAAGCAATACGGCAATTTTTCAAGCATTAAAATAAACAACCGCGAACAATTGCTTGATGTCATACGGTTGACCGCGTGGCGCGCTCCGACGGATAATGATAGGCAAATTAAATATTTATGGGGCAAATACGATGAATGGCGCGGCGAAAATCTTAATGTTGCTTTTTCAAAGGTATATAGCTGCAATATTGAGGACGGGCTCATAAAGGTTGAGGGAAGTCTGGCAGGAATTTCAAGAATGCCGTTTTTTAGATATGTATTAACTGTAGAAGTAAGGCAAAACGGTTCAATTAAATGGGCTTTATCCGGTAAAGTAAGACAAAACTGTGTATGGCTGCCGCGACTGGGATTTGAATTTAAAACGCAATATGCTAACAACAAATTTTGGTACTATGGTATGGGGCCTAAAGAGAGCTATTGTGATATGTATCGCCATGCAAAGATGGGATGGTATGAAAGTGATGCAAAAAGTGAGTATGTACCGTATGTGCTGCCACAAGAGCATGGAAACCATACCCAAACGAAAAAGCTTAGGCTGCAAAGCGGCATGACATTTTATGCAGACAATTTATTCGATTTTAGGGTGTCACACTACAGCACCGAGCAGCTTGACCTTGCCCGGCACACTGACGAGCTGAGCCAAGACAATGCAACACATGTTCGCATTGATTATAAAGTGTCGGGTATCGGCTCTAATTCCTGTGGGCCAGAGCTTTTGGAAAAGTATCGATTAAATGAAAAGGATATTGATTTTGGTATGCTTATGATACCTGAATTACAAAAGTAGCGTGCGGCTCTCATCGCGCCGTTTTCAGGTGTATCATCGGCAAGCAGAAAAAAGACCATGTCACCGCTATGATGGCAGCGACATGGTCTTTGTATCATTCAAGTTCTTCGCCGTTTTCTATAAGCGAAATCATATGAACCCGGCGTTTATGCCGTCCGGCTTCAAACTGTGTTTCAAGCCATGTCCGTGCAATCATAACCGCCGTACCGGAACCAATAACGCGCGCCCCCAATGCTAATATATTGCTGTTATTATGCATACGGGATAGCTTAGCCGAATATGGTTCACTGCATGCCACACAGCGAATGCCCGGCACTTTGTTGGCGGCAATTGACATGCCTATGCCGGTACCGCATATGATAATGCCGCGCTCACATTGTCCCGATGCCACAGCGCGGGCGGCACGGGCGGCATAAATGGGATAATCACAGCTTTTTGTTTCATTGGTGCCAAAATCGTTATATTCAAGCCCCATTTCATCTAATAGATTTATTATGTCTTTTTTCAGTTCAATTGCGGCATGGTCGCAAGCAAGAGCAATCATAATAAAACCTCCGTGATATATAGTGTAACACTATTATATCACGGATTGCATTTTTATAAAACTAATTCCTAATAAAAAATGGTTGAAGTTGGGTGCCCTCCAAGGCACAGAGAATAGTTTTTTTCAAAAGTGTAAAGTCGGCCATCATTGAATTTGGTTTTTTTATCGGGTCGTCCTGAATCATTGGCACCATATAGATATTCTTTTGATTTTTTAGCAGTCCTATGTTGCGCATAGAAGCGCCTAAAGCGTCATTTGTCGACACTGCAAGAACAACCGGCCTTAGGCATCTTAAATGTGATTTGACCGCCAGTGTTACAGGTGTGTCGCTTATGCCGCAGGCAAGGCGGCCAAGGGTGCTGCCCGTACAGGGAGCAACAACAAGAATGTCAAGAAGAGCCTTGGGCCCTATAGGTTCGACCTTAACCAGTGTATCAAGTGGTTGCTTTCCGGTGATTTCAATTAGTTTTTCCCGCAGTTTCGCGGCAGTGCCGAAGCGCGTGTCAACTGCACAAACATTGAAGGATAAAATGGGCGTAACCTCTGCTTTATTATCTACAAGCGATTGTATTTCGTCAAGAATTCTATCAAAGGTACAAAAAGAACCAGATAACGCAAATCCTATACGGAGTCCGTCCATTACACCCCCTCCTTTATCATATTAAGGATGGTGTTCTTAATTATCTGACCGGCAGTTTTTGGCGCGACCCGTCCGGGCAACGATAATGCCCAAATTGTTTTAATTTGCAGTTCAGCAGCAGCATTGA
>DHNF01000113.1:0-405 GCA_002409375.1 Ruminococcaceae bacterium UBA5423 | reverse complement strand
GGGGCGGGAAGCCAAATCAATAAGCAAGGTGTTTTTGTCAAGCGTGCTCAACACTCCTCGGTTAAAAATCAGGGACGGAATTGTGTTGAATATGACGTCAAAACAACCGGCGTCTGTGAAATGTGTGAGTTCGACTGGAGTGCAGCCTTGTGTATCTGCCCACGCTAAATCAGAAAAACGACGCGCGGCAACAGTAACATTTGCGCCCAGTGCTATAAGAAGGCGTGATAAAGCACGCCCTACTCGTCCATATCCGGTGATTAGGCAGCGAGAGCCGTTTATTGTTATCGGAAGCTCCTCCATCGCGAGCTGAATTGCGCCCTCTGCTGTGGGAACGGCATTGTAGATCGCCAGCTCCTCACGGTGCAGGTAATCTGATATTTTTAAGCCACGGCTTTCAATTTC
>DHNF01000176.1:4916-5471 GCA_002409375.1 Ruminococcaceae bacterium UBA5423 | reverse complement strand
ATGACAGGCAGATCGCCTATTGATAGGGACGAGCCCGAGTGAGCAAGCCGCAATGCGTTGCTTGGATTTTTCACACTGCTTATTGTCGGACTTCCAAATCGTGCTGTAAGCATAAAGGCCGCGGCCGTATCCTCCATGCTGTGCGATGCCGTTTCAAGGTTGTTGAAAGGCTCAAGAATGAGGGCACGCCGGGCCGAATCCTCGCAGCTTGTCTCACCAGCCAGCATTTCAAGTATTTTATCAAGTTCCAACGCTTTATAATCTCGGTTCATAAATTGTGATACCTCTCCATCAGGGTTGCCGCTGCGAGCACATCAGTGCTTATTCAATATTGAAAGAACATCCCTGAGTGCATTGTCATATTCCGGATCACCTGTTTTAGGCGGGTCAATATTCTTTTTATCGTGTACTTTTGTTTCGTATTCGATAGTCTGCTTTACAGTTTTGATTTCGGTTTTATCATCTTCCGTCCTATAATTTACAGGTTTTGTGGGAAGTTGCTGCGGTTTTGGTGGCGGGTTGGTTACAGGCAGCGGCTGTGGTTTTGGTGGCGGG
>DHNF01000176.1:4513-4718 GCA_002409375.1 Ruminococcaceae bacterium UBA5423 | reverse complement strand
TCGTAGTCTTAATAGTTTGCGCGGTGGTATTTTTGGGCAATTTCTGTTCATACAGTATTTTTAAAGGTATGTTGATGTCGTTATGATTGCCGTTAAAGTAAAAGCCTGATCTTAATACATTTTTGCAATTATCACAAATTCGTGCCCATCCGAGAATAGAAAGTGAGCATGGCACAAAAAGCAGTAACAATATCAGCGGCGCCCC
>DHNF01000176.1:3659-4343 GCA_002409375.1 Ruminococcaceae bacterium UBA5423 | reverse complement strand
AGTAACAATATCAGCGGCGCCCCCGTACCGGCAAGCATTAGTTGAAAGCAGCAAAACAGGGGCCCTACCATCGGCACCAACACAAAAACAAGGGCGTGCCGGGTGCTGTATCCACCGTTAAGAGCCACAAAGAAAGACATAATCTGTAATAGCAATACCATAACAATTGCCATTGCAAAAAGAAAACGAGAAAAACCCAAACCATAACGACCATAGATCTCTTTATTAGCCATATGCTTATCCCCCACAAACCTGTAACTAATCAGAAAGTTTAAAGCTTGTTATAAAAATCCAATGTCTTAAACCCCCGGCCGAGCTGTGTGTGCATATAATTTTCGGTATAAACTACAAGCTGCGATAAACCTTCGTCAGACATCGTAAACGAAAAACATTTTTCAAATTCCGAATATAATATATGGCGCATTGCAGATAGCACATTTATTGAAATTTGGTAGCAGTTTTGAATAGGATGGCGCGGACTGCAACTGCCGCATACAATCCTTCCTTGCTCGGGCAAAAACCACATTGAACCTTGAAATGTACTACATTCTGCACAGGCCGTCAAATCGGGCATAAACCCGGCCATTCCTAAAAGGCGCAACTCAAGTACAGCCTTTATAAGCTTTGGGCTGCGGCTGTTGTCTGCAAGAAAATGCAGGGCATTTAGCATTAAACGCAAAAAAT
>DHNF01000176.1:1029-3481 GCA_002409375.1 Ruminococcaceae bacterium UBA5423 | reverse complement strand
TTAGCATTAAACGCAAAAAATCCTCCGCCGGTTCCTCCTGCGGAGCGAGCACGCCAACCAGTTCACAAAAATACTGGGCAAGCGCAAGCTTTTCAATATCCGATCTTATACCAAAAAAAACCGTAATGGGTTTTGCATCAGCAATTATGTATTTGTCCCGCCCTCGGCGCAGCCCCAGGCGGGAATATGATAATAATTGTGTTGCAGACGAATTACGGCTTTTTATATTCCTTGCGCCCCGAGCCGAGGCACGAACCACTCCCAACTCACGCGTGAGTGCTGTAACAAAACGGTCTGCCTCACCGATATTGTTGTTCTCCCTTATTATTAAGGCGTCGGTTGTCATCCCGGTGCCGTACCTCCCCGTGCTTTACATTATAAACATCGACTCCACGATACCTAAGATAATCTTCAATCCTGCCCGTTTTTGCAAAGGCATCCCACATGACAAAGCGTTTCATACTTATGCCCCCAGTTTAATCTGATAAAATTATGATACGCACATGTAAGCTTTACATACGCGGAAACAAATACCGGAAAATGTTCACAAAAGCCGTATCATTTATAACCAAAGCCTTTGAGATAATGCTGCCGGTTGCGCCAATCCTCTCTCGCCTTGACACGGCATTGAAGATTGACCTTTGTGTCAAACATTTGTTCAATCTCCTCGCGGGCCGCTTTGCCGATTTGGCTAAGCATTTGACCGCGGGTGCCAATGATTATACCTTTGTGGTTTTCGCGCTCGCAGAATATTGTTGCTTCAATATCCAAAATAAGGCCATGTCGTGAATTGCGCTCATTTATGCTCTCGACTACGACAGCAACTCCATGGGGAACTTCTTCCCGTAAAAACTGCAAAACCTTTTCGCGTATAAGCTCTGCAGTAATCATGTTTTCGGTCATATCACTGGACATATCGTCAGGAAAAAAGTGTGGACTGGCAATAGCAAAAGCATCAAGCTCAAAAATAAGCGAGCTGACTCCATCGCCATTCAGCGCCGAAATAGGTACAACAGCGGCAAAATCATATTTGCTTTGCCAAGCATCTATTATTTTAAGAAGCTTTGTTTTATCAGGCAGCTTGTCTGTTTTGTTGACAGCAAGAACAACCGGCAGTTTTTTTCGCTTGCATTGATTTAGGAGGTTCAATTCCTCTTGCCTTATGCTTATATTGGGTTCAGTAACAAGCACCGCTGCATCAACACCTGACACTGCCTCGCTAATAGATTTAATCATAAATTGACCAAGCCGTGTGCGCGGACGATGTGAACCAGGCGTGTCAACAAAAACAAATTGCATTTCACCCTGTGTGAGCACCGCCATAATGCGGTTTCGGGTGGTTTGTGGCTTGTCCGAAACAATGGTTACCTTTTTGCCGACAAGAGTGTTTATCAATGTGGATTTCCCCACGTTTGGCAGACCTATGACTGCAATAAATGCAGTTTTTGTATGGTTTTTGTTAAGGTTATTAGTCATTAATCTCTTTCCTAAAGTCGTCGTTTATTATTTGATCCTCACTGAATAATCCCGTTAATCACTTATAAAACTGCATTTATTAATTGCTCAGCAGGCATTAGTTAGGGTGCTTTTTATGTCCGCCTTTTATGATAAACCATAAAGAGAAAACTAAAGACACTGCGAGTATTACAAATTTTTTAGGTGATGATAATATATTTTTAAAAACCTGCAATAGCATGTCTGGACGACCAAAGATCAAAACTCCGACAACGATGGAAACCACAGTACACACCAAAACAGCGGCAGCAGCCGTATCCTTTGCGATACGGGCGGCAGGATGTGTTTTAGGCGACAACAAATCCACAGTATGCTCAACCGCAGTATTAATAGCCTCTGCCACCAATACAATCGCTATTGTTAGCAAAAGCACAGCCCATTCAACCTGCGACAACGAAAACAATGGCGCAAAACCCAGTGCATAGGCTGCGGCAATTAGATGAATTCTAAAATTTCTTTCATAGCGAACACAAAACCATATACCGTAAGCAGCATTTATAAAGCTGTTTAAAAACGATTTCATATAGTTTATCTCTCATCTTGATTAAACACATAACTTGCGCCTCTCGGAAGTCCAACAGACGCCATTACGGTTTCCTCCCGTTCTCTCATACGCACTGCTTCAAGTCCACCGTCGACATGGTCGTATCCCAGCAAATGCAATACTGAATGTACTGTTAAGTATCCTATTTCTCGCTGCAGCGAATGACCAAAACGCTTTGCTTGCTCCTTAGCACGCTCAATAGACAGTACGATGTCACCCAACATATAAGCACCGTTCTCGGGATTTATATCATATTTGCCGTCTTTGCCAAGGGGAAAAGAAAGCACATCGGTAGTCGAGTCAATTTTTCTGTGTTCATTGTTAATCTGACGAATTTGGTCATCGTCAACAATTGAAACACCGATTTCTGCCGAACCCTTAAATCCCTCAAGC
>DHNF01000176.1:0-880 GCA_002409375.1 Ruminococcaceae bacterium UBA5423 | reverse complement strand
AACGCCTTATTAACAGCCTGACGCCTGTTGGAATGCGAACTGTCTTTTGCTTGTTTTCAATAACTACTTTTATTTTGTCCATAACCTCTTACTCGTTTCCCTTCGTGTAATTTCTCATATTTTTCAAAGGCCTGTATTATTTTTTGAACCAACTGATGCCTGACAACATCCTTTTGGTTGAACATGCAAATTCCTATATCATCAACTCCCCTGAGCACCTTTGCAACTTCCTTAAGTCCACTGCGGCGGCCCTCGGGCAAGTCAATCTGCGTAATATCGCCGGTTACAACCATTTTGGAGTTATATCCAAGTCTGGTCAAAAACATTTTCATTTGTTCCGGCGTGGTGTTTTGTGCCTCATCCAGGATTATAAAGCTGTCATCAAGAGTGCGTCCCCTCATATAAGCAAGTGGTGCCACTTCGATATTTCCGCGTTCAATATATTTCTGATAGCTTTCGGCTCCCAGCATATCGAATAGAGCGTCGTAAAGAGGGCGCAAATACGGGTCGACTTTGGATTGCAAATCTCCGGGCAAAAAGCCAAGCTTTTCACCGGCCTCGACAGCGGGACGGGTTAAAATAATGCGGTTTACCTCTTTTGCACGAAAAGCGTTGACCGCCATTGCAACGGCAAGATAAGTCTTTCCGGTGCCGGCAGGTCCTATTCCCAGCACAATAGTATTGTTTCGTATAGACTCAACATAATTCTTTTGGCCAAGGGTTTTAGGTTTTACCGGACGCCCCTTGGAGGTTATACAAATACTGTCCGATGATAACTGTGGCAGTTCTTCGTCGCTGCCCTCGTCAACCAGCATTAACACATAACGTATGTTTTGTTCATTAAGCAGCTCCCCACGGTTAATAAGCTTTATCAGCCCCT
>DHNF01000126.1:8102-8798 GCA_002409375.1 Ruminococcaceae bacterium UBA5423 | reverse complement strand
GAGAGTAATTGATGAGGTTTTTATCCGGATAAGCCCTGTCGGTTATTACGCATATGCGACCGGCAGTCGCTAACTTGACCGTCATCTGACCTGTTGAGACCGCTCCGGCGGCGAAAATCTCCATAATAGTGTCGGTAGTTCCGCATATCACCGGAGTACCCGCTTTCAGCCCTGTATTAGCGGATGCCTTTTTTGTTACCCTTCCGATAATATCGGTAGGCTTGTTTAGCGTTGGAAGATTTTCTATCGATAACCCGGCAATTTTACATAAATCAGGTGACCAGTTCATTGTGTTGTAATCAAACAGCATGCTGCCCTGTGCCTCGATTATATCCGTGCAATAAACATCCGTAAGCATATACCGCACATAATCCTTTGCAAACATTATCCGCTCTGTTTTTTTCCATGTTTCGGGTTGGTTATCCCGAACCCATAATAGCTGCGGCAGGGTCCAGATTGTATCCGGCACATGAAGTGCTTGCTTTAAAATCAGTTCTTGGTACTCTTTTCTCAGCATTTCCGACTGTTCAATGCTCCGGCTGTCGGTCCAATAAATCGCAGGGCGAAGCACATTAAAATCCTTATCCATTAAAACAGCCGTATGAGTAGCCGCATCCAGACATAAGGCAAGAATATCATCGGGAGATGCCCCGCTCTTTTCCAATACACCTGCAATATTCTTGCGAACTGCGGTGT
>DHNF01000126.1:5119-7955 GCA_002409375.1 Ruminococcaceae bacterium UBA5423 | reverse complement strand
ACTGCGGTGTACCAGTCGTCAGGATTTTGTTCGGCATATCCGAATTGAGGATAGTGTGTGGGGTATTCCACCGAATGTGTTGCAACAACATTACCGTCAGAGTTTAGGAGGGTGGCCTTGGATGCGCCGCCGCCAAAATCAATTCCAAGCAAATATCGCATATATATTCACTACCTTTATTTGTTAAGCCACGCGTGGTCAGGATCTGATGTCATAAAAAATCCGCGATTTTCCCCTGCCATAATCCAGAGATAGTAGTTTTTGTACCCCGGCGCGCAGCAGCAGGGATGGTATCCTTTCGGAATCTCCACAAAGTCGCCGTTTTTCACGGTGTACGTTTCGTCAACGCTGCCGTCGGCGGTATACACCTTCTGAATACCGAATCCGGTTGGTCTATCATATTCAAAATAATAGATTTCCTCAAGGAATCCTTCGGTCGGCATCTTGTCCTCGTCATGTTTATGCGGCGGATAGCTCGCCCACTGGCCGCCCTCCACAAACGCCTCACCGACATAAATCAGGTTGGCTTTGAGGCGCTCATCCACGATAAAATGTGCCTGCCGTTGCCACCCCGGCTTGCCCAGATCCTTGATAATGACATCCGCCGGCTCCACCAGAACCGGCTCAAAATCCTTAGCTGCCGGAGATTTGCACACGGCAATGGTCACCTCGGCGTCGGCAGTCACGGTAAATTTGCGGTTACGCGGGATGTATACTGCAGTTGCGGGACCGTCAAACACGGTTGCGCGCTTACCGATCTGTTGGTAATCCAATCCTTCGCCGCTAACCGAGCATGTTCCGCCCAGCAGTATCAGTGCATACTCTTTGTCCTTTTCCTCATAAGTAAAGGACTGACCAGCTGCCAACTTGAGCATATCCACTTCAATCAGCTGACACGCGGTATTTTCCTTTTTGTAAATCGACTGGCAGCCGAACCTGCCATCCCAATGTCGTTTAAAGTTCATAACCATTACTCCTTAAATATGATATAGTCGTTTGATAGTCGGGAACGCTTTTCCGCGCACCAACTCCGGTACACTTAATTGCCGATACCGCACTGGAAAAGTGGCAGGCTTGTTCTAATGATAAACCCCGCACCGATGCAGCTGCAAATGCTCCGTGGAATACATCGCCAGCCCCATTGGAATCCACAACCTCGGCAGGGTAAACGGGGTATTCAGTATACTTTCCATTCACATACATCAGCCCGCCTTTTTTACCGCGGGTTATTATAACCGCCTTTGGATTATAACGATTGAAAAGGCTTAATGCGGCCTTCTCAACATATTCTTCTCCGGTGTGTGCCAATGCAAATTCTTCAGACGGAATAAGCAAATCGGCAAGGGCAAGCAGCCTTTCCACCCCCTCATACAATCCTCCGGCATCATACAGCACCGTTGTATTACTATCATGTGCAATTTCGGCTGCCTCAACGGCGGCATCCATTTCATTTCCGTCAACTAGCAGCAGCTTTGCGTTTTTTATGGAATTCTTCTGTTTATTCGATAAAGTAAGCGGAGGCAAATTTCCCTTGTCAAAAACGCATGTACGGCTTGCTTTTTGTTTATTTAACCAAATACATGAGGTGAATGAGCGGTAACCTGATTTTATATCAATATCCTCAACACTAACACCATAACGCACAAAATCATCAAACAGGAATTGCCCAGAGGAATCATCAGACAAAACGCCAATAAATCCGGACTTAACACCTAATTTAGCTGCTGCAACCACGCCGGTGGCAACAGGACCGCCTCCGCATTGTGTAACATCCAATGCACGCATTTTGGTGTCCTCTACCGGAAATGCCGGCAAAGTCATCAGTGTATCCAGGACACATGCACCAATTCCTACAATCTCACTCATACCTTACAGTTCGCCCCCAGAAGTCTGATTTTGCTTTCCGCAAAATTCTTTACGCTTTTAACAGCCGGTTTCATAAAAAGGTCTACCGCAAAAATATCCCTTGGTGTTTCAAATACAGCATCAAGGAAAGCATAGCACACATCGGTTCCGAAATTAACCTTTCTGATTCCTGCGCCTATGGCTGCCCTTATCTCATCGTCGGGCACGCCCGAGCCGCCGTGTAAAACCAAAGGAATACCGGTTGAGGCTTTGATGTCGACAATACGTTGAATGTCTAATTTGGGAGGCTTTTTATATCGTCCATGAGCAGTCCCCACAAGCACCGCCAATGCAGCCACGCCGGTAGATAACACAAATTCTCTTGCCTCATTCACGTCTGTAAAATCGTCCATCGAATTGTCGTTGACAGTGCCCACGTGTCCAAGCTCTCCCTCAACAGGCACGTTGACATGACCTGCCATCTCAACAACACGGCGGGTTATTTCGATGTTTTGTTTGAAGGGTAATGCTGATGCGTCAATCATAACTCCTGTGCAGCCGTAACGAAGTGCCATTGTTGTTTCCTTCTCGGTTGCACCATGATCAATATGAAAGCAAACTGGTACACTTGAACGCTCTGCAGCCGCCAAAACAGCAGGAGCAAGATAAAATGCACTTCCCTCTTTAAATAAACGACTGTACGATTGAATGATAACAGGTGCACGCAGATTTTCGGCAGCTTCAACAACACCCATCAGCGTTTCAAGATTATATACATTAAAAGCAGGTACCGCATAACCGTCACGCTCTGCCAATGCAAGAATACTTTTTAAATTTATAAGCACAAATCACAACTCCTTACTCGGCTGCCTGAAGAACCAGTTCTTCAAGTGACAGCAATTCCATATTATCGGGTTTAGACATTTTCAACACGGAATATTCTGACGGGCTGGCAGCAATCAATGCATCAGCACCGGTATCAAGAGCATCC
>DHNF01000126.1:4734-4948 GCA_002409375.1 Ruminococcaceae bacterium UBA5423 | reverse complement strand
AAGAGCATCCGCCCATCTTTTCGCGGCGACCTTCATAATAATATCGGGAATATACTCATTCATCAACAGATTTCCCGCCCACATTGTATCACGGCGGTTCAACTGCATTTCAACAATATCAGCGCAAGCTAATGCAATTTCACGCATCGGTTCGGTTTCTTCCAAGTCTCTGGATAAAAATGCCGAGTCCTGAAGCGTTACGGTTTTATCCGAC
>DHNF01000126.1:0-4555 GCA_002409375.1 Ruminococcaceae bacterium UBA5423 | reverse complement strand
TATTGATCAATGATGCAATAAAGGATGAAAAGGTGATTATTTGCGCGTGAAGCTGAATATCCCATTCCTTATACTGCTGAATAAATTCCTTGGCATCTGCAGGATCAAACACGACCATGGTATTGAATCCGGATAATTTTTTCCCGGTCTCAATCATTGTCCGACGTGTTTCCTCAGCAGCGCCAATCAGAGTATTCAAAGCATAGCCGCTGTCAGGTTCGTCTATTAATACGGTAAAATTAACATCTGCTTTTTTTAACAAACGTATGGCGTTGATTGCTGCCTGCGGTATTTTATATCTTGCATCCTGTCCTAAATACAACAATATATCGGCGGTTTGGGGCAGAGCTTCAATCTCTTTTCTGAGGATTTTATCTAAATCCATTATACCATAAATGTTTCCTGATGTTTCAACATTATCCAGCATTTTATTTACATAATTGGGGGATTTTCTATCTATTGCAATCTGTAAACGCATTTCTTTAGTAAATAAAATCGGATCCCAGCCTGTCACACACTCCTTCGTGCATGCTCCGCAAAGAGCACACTCATATATATTATCGATAATATCAGGTGTAAGCTCGGTTGCACCGCGAATCGCCAGTGAAAGAGATAACGCACGAGCTCGGGAAGTATTACGCTCCTTACCCGTAGCGTTACCAACAGGGCATATATGACGACACATCCAACAAAACCGGCAGGCATCTATTGTTTCTTTGCTTTTATTTGAAATTATCATAATTATGACCATCCTTTCGCAGTGACTGGGATGTTTTGGCCGATTCGGCTGTGCCGAATTTGCGCCTCGCTTTTGGCGCAAAAGGACAAAACTCCCCGTTTGAAAAATTTATTTTTCAAACTTATCTCCTCCTACTCACAGCCCGAGTTTATATGGGTTCATTATGCCGTTTGGATCCAAATGCTTTTTCAAACCCTCAAATACCTGCATAGCAGGACCATATTGTTCTTTCATAAGTCGTCCAAGCTTGATTCCCACACCGTGATGGTCATTTACAACGCCTCCGTTTGCAAGTGCAGTTCGCACACCACAGCTCCATATCGCATTATGCAGTCGCAATGCCTCATGAGGATCCTGCGGAGGGTTGTCTACAATAAAACGATCATAAATCATGCAGCCCCATTCGTACCAGTGAGAAAAATGCGCGATAAATTTTGCCATAGGAAAGTTAGTCTCAATAGCTTTTTTCATTTCCCAGTAAATCTTCTCTATTTTGTCATAGGGCGCAATGGTATCCATAGTGCCAAACATCTGCGGCAAATCCATCATATGACCAGGGTAGAAGAAAGTGATTTTTTCTTTCCACCACTTCTCGCCGTATTCGCTTCCCAGATCCTCGGCACCATATTTAGTAAAGATAGACAACAGAATCTTTTCTTCAAGCGCAACAATTTCGGATACACCTTCAATTGCAATATTCATAAATGCGCCATCTCGTTCGACGCCCACAATTTTCTTAATCAGTGACGCTGTTTCTGCACGGTCATACAAGCGCATGACCGATGGCTTGAATTTTTGCAGAAGCTCACGGGAAGCCTGAATTGCGTCGGTTAAATTATGAAACAGAAAACCTCGGAAGCGCCGCTCCTCCGGCTCTGCAAAAATGCGCATCTGTGCCTTTGTCATTATGCCAAGCGTTCCCTCAGAGCCTATGAAAATCTGGTTTAAATCGGGACCCGCAGCGTGTTTTGGTGCAGGGGAGGTTTCGATAATATCACCGTTTGGCAGAACAACCTCCATTTGCAGCACCATATCATCAATTTTGCCGTATTTAGTCGAAACAACACCAATACCCCGGTGCGCGAGGAACCCCCCTACAGTTGAACAGTTCAGTGAACTGGGGTAGTGCATGGTGGTATAACCTTTTTTATTTGCAGCCCATTCAATATGCTTATAAATTGCACCGGTACCGCATTCTATGTACATACTGTCGGTGTTTATGTCGTACACCTGATTCATTCGTTTGGTGTCCAATACGATGCCGCCCGCGACAGGAAGCGCGCCACCCTGTGTTCCGCCGCCGCCGCCCCATGTGGTGACGGGGATTCTGTAGTAGTTGGCGATTTTCAGCACGGCGGAGGTTTCCTTCGCATCCTTTGGAGATATCACGATGTCCGCTTCCGGCATCCGGCCGCCTCTGTCCGCCCACATACGGGACAGCCAGAAGTAATCCACCCCGTGGGTAATTTTATCGATTTCTTTTGTGGAGCAATTCTCCCGCCCGACCGCATCTTCCAACTCGGACAGGATCATGTCCAGCATAAAGCCTTCTAAGTGCAAATCAATCAGCTCCCTTGTTAATACCTGTATTTTGAATTTAACAATCTTGCAAAACATGGGTAGAACTGATATAATATTATCATGTATCCTATATAAATTCAATATATATTAAAAATTATTTTCATTATGTATTGAATTATTTATGAATTAACGCTATTTATGAAAATTATTTTTTATTTATTATCAAATTATTAATTGGAGATTGAGGAAATGGAGTCAATTCTATCAAAAATTCGCCGCCTTTATCCCGAACTTGGACGGGGAGAAAAGAAAATCGCCGATTGGATACTTGCACATCCGCAGGATATCATTAGCATGTCAATCAGTGATTTTGCTGCCACCTGCGGTTGCGGCGATGCTACGGTGTTCCGTTTTTCACGCAGACTCGGGCTGGTCGGCTATCAGGCGCTGAAAATTGCCATTGCGCAGGAAGTTGCGTCTTATACCCCCGATAATATCAGTATCGAAAAAACAGACGATTGTATCACCATATATACAAAGCGCATGAAAGACATCATACAAGCGTTGGAAACCACCAAAAACGTGCTTTCTCCAAAGGAATTAAAAAATGCGGCCAATGTAATCATTGCCGCAAAACGTATAGCTATATTCGGTCTTGGAAATTCGGCGTCTATTGCAATTGATGCACAGCATAAGTTTATGCGTGCAGGACTGAACGCCATAGCTTACTGCGACAACCATCTTCAGGCAATCGCCGCTTCTCACCTTAGAAACGGCGATGTCGCCATCGGTATTTCCCATTCAGGTTCATCGGTAGATATCGTGGAAGCTCTTCGACTTGCATCTCAAAACGGCGCCGCCACGATCTGTATCACCAACAGCGGCTCTTCCCCGGTCGAGAAGTACAGCGATATACGGCTTTATACCAAAGCCGATGAGACAAGATACACTATCCTTGCCATGTGCTCAAGAATCGCACAGCTCGCCATTATTGACGCTATTTATACTTATATCGTGTATAACGCAGACGAAACCGCAGCGGAGGCGATACGCGAAACCGAACGCGCGCTGCAAAGTAAAAAATATTGATAATACAAGCAAGTATTACAAATGTACACATACCAATCCCCTCCTATCTCCCGACTCAAAGCTTTTTTTTAGCTTTCCCAGTGCCTTTTACTCAATTCGGGGCACATATGAGTGCCGAAATATTTAGCCGTTCAGCAATCTCACACTAGGAAAGCGAATCAACATTCAGCCAATATCTCCATCTTTATTATGCTGATATTCAACCTGTTAGCCCTGCGAAAGTCCCAAAAGCCCATTTGGGAGGGTTCGGTAGTCAATAAATACAGTAAGGAGCGTTATGAACACAGAGGGTCTGAAGATAGCAACGGCAGAACTTATATGGAATATACTACAGTCATCACTACCGACGCAGGCAAGAAGAAAATCATTGTTGAAAAAGACAGCGGACATGCTATGTACGGTTACCTATCCGTAGGCGACAGAGTGCGCTTTCATCCTATGTTTGGTACATACGAAAAGTATGATAAATCAAAAGATAGCATCATCTATTGCAGTGTGTGTTCTATGAAAAATCCAATAGACAACGACCGTTGCGAACGATGTAGTAATTTATTGTTCAAATGAAAATGATTAAGATCTAATTATAAATATTATGTATAGTAGTGTAACCTTCTGACCGCCTTTGTCGAAACTGTTGAACTTATATGGAATTTTGATATAATGTTATTAATATTTGAGTCTTTTCGTACAATCATAGCACATTTTAGCTTAAATACGATAAGCTTTTTTGAAATATAAGAAGGAAGGATGCAATTTTGTAGAATTGCTAAAATGCTATGAAATATTTGAAGTATAAGCGAAAGAGTCGCAATATTACATATACCACAAACCGCACGATTTGAGAAATTAGGTCGTGCGGATTTTTTATGCAAAAATTGATGACAATAGGCAGTTTTCGACTGCTTTTGTCGAAAAGAGAGGTGAAATTTCGTGGTAATAGAAGAAAATGAAGAACAGTCAAATACAGGATTTAATAAATTAAATTTATTTGGCGCTGTAATATCGCCTTAGTATTATCCGCTATCAATCGGCGGTATTACTGTGCGATTGGAGCGGAAAATGAAAGAACATAAGAACATGGATAGTATTGTGTTGACAATATAGACAACCACCTACAGTGGTTTCTATGTAAAATATTGTTATCCACCTGCTTCTTCAGATGCATCTTTTTAGAACCGAAGCAACTGTCAACGGCAAAGTAAAAAT
>DHNF01000008.1:445-6128 GCA_002409375.1 Ruminococcaceae bacterium UBA5423 | reverse complement strand
TTTTCCGGTAAAAAACGGGTGGCACTTTGAACAAATCTCGACACGGATATCTTTCTTCGTGGATTTGGTGTTAATTACCTCGCCGCATGCACATGTAATTGTCGTTTCTTCATACTTCGGGTGAAGTTTTTGTTTCATATATAGTCCCCTCTTTCAACAAGCCAAAGCATCAGCAAAAAAATGATAGCATAACACAGCGTAAAATGCAAGGATTAAAATTGTATCTTCCAAGATTATTTAAAAAAACAGGGCTGACACTCAATTTATGTTGTGCGTCAGCCCAAAGTGCTTTAATAAATTTAAATATTAGTTGCAAATTGATTGTTCGGTATCTTTATCGAAAATATGGATTTTACTATTATCGATAACAACATCGATGTTGTCGCCTGGGCGTGCAACCGAACTCGGCTCGACACGGGCGGTAAAGCTAATGCCTTCGGTGTTAAAGTATAAAAAGGTTTCTGAACCCATTTTTTCAGTAACTTCAATATCGGCCTTAATCATGCAATCAGACAACTCTTTAAGGTAACGCGGCTCGTCATGCACATCTTCAGGACGAATTCCCATGATGACTTCTTTATCGATATACTCGTCAAGTTCGCCTTTGGCGTTTTTAGATGCCGGCAGCTTAATCTGATATTTTTTACCGCGTGTTGACTTGGTATCTTCCGAACCGAATTCCACAAACAAATCATCGCCATTTTTAATAAGTACACAATCCACAAAGTTCATCTGCGGGCTGCCAATAAAGCCGGCAACAAACATGTTGACAGGATAATCATAAAGTGTCTGCGGCGAATCAACCTGCTGAATTAAGCCGTCCTTCATAACAACAATACGGTCGGCCATCGTCATAGCCTCTGTCTGATCATGCGTTACATAAATAAAGGTGGTGCCCAGTTTCTGGTGCAGCTTGGAAAGCTCGGTCCTCATCTGAGCGCGCAGCTTTGCGTCAAGGTTGGAAAGAGGCTCGTCAAGAAGAAAAACCTTTGGTTCGCGAACAATTGCGCGTCCCAGTGCAACACGTTGCCGCTGTCCGCCTGACAATGCCTTCGGTTTCCTGTCAAGCAGGTGAGCAATATCCAGAACGCGTGCAGCCTCTTCAACGCGGCGCTTAATCTCATCCTTCGGAGTCTTGCGAAGTTTCAGCCCAAATGCCATGTTCTCAAACACAGTCATATGAGGATACAATGCATAGTTCTGGAACACCATAGCAATATCGCGATCCTTCGGAGCAACATCATTGACCAGCTTATCGGCAATATACAGTTCCCCGTCCGTAATCTCTTCCAGTCCTGCAACCATACGTAAAGTGGTGGATTTACCGCATCCTGAAGGGCCGACAAGAATAATAAATTCCTTGTCCTTGATTTCAAGATTAAAATCCTGAACCGCATGTACCCCTCCGGGATACTTTTTGTTGATATTCCTGAGTGATAAACTAGCCATAAGATAACCTCCCAATATTTCGCGTAAGTTATGTCTAAAATATTTAATTATTTTACATCAGACTAACGCTACTAATAATATAACAGATTTTCAACAATATCGCCATACTTTTAATTAACAAAGATATTGAAGTCAGTTTATCTAATATATCCAATGTCAAAATCCACAAAAGATTATATTAAAAACGTGTTTTTCTCGACCGGCACCTTTACGCCGTTGTGAATGCAGCATTTAAGCTTGTACCCTTGGCAGGCACAACAGCCCTATTTTGGATTATTTGCTATGGTGTGCCACTGCCATTTGTTTAAAACAAACATATATTACTATGCTAATCTTTTGTATGCTTGTTTTGTGCAAATTAGAACTTGAAACTAAGAGTGGTAATGAATCGGTCGTTTTTCGACCGATTCATAATTACTAATATTAAATAAATTTTAATTGGATATTAGCTTGCTGGTTTCGTTGATGATGTTGTAGATGCCGTTGTAGATGATATTTGCGTTGTCTTAGTTATCTGACTGTAATTGTATTTTACCAGCCCGTGCATAAAACCGTCTAATGCCGTTGACGATATGTCGCCGCCAATTATTTTGCCTTTGTAGACAAATAAATTAGCCAAAACCTCCCCCTGCTCGGGTATGTTAAGCACACGGTATGACCAGCATTTAACACGCTTGCCTCGATACGGCTTTAAATCCATGTCGGCTTGCTGCTGAACCTTATTATAATTCTCAAAAACCTCATCAAATTCATCGGGTATTAAAATTTCCCTTACCGTTGGTGCAGAAGTATCAATTTCATATCCCAAACCGGTTAAAAAAGCAACCCGGTCGTTTTCATTGTTCCCCTTTACGGGCTGGTATGTCTGTGCCGATGCATTCCCCGTCGAACAAAATATTGCCACTACCAAAACAGCAATCAGCATCACAGCGCATAGTATCATGGATACGATTTGCTTTTTGGAGGCTTTGAATGAATAAACAAACATTGCTCCAACTCTCCCTTAATATTGATACTAATTTATATGTTGCGTGCAATGCCAATATGAAAACGGTATAAAAATTATCCCTGCGCCCAAAGCATGATACGCAGGGATAATTTATTGTGAAACAACAAGGCTCCCGGGACCCGCTCACAATCTTTTTGCCTTAGCGGGTGGGGCTATGATTCTTCCAGTGCTCTCTCAAGCCATATTGACCCAATATCCATTGCATTATAAAGGCCCCGTTTTTCCGATTTTTTTGAAATGCGGTCCTTCATGCGCAAATCCGGGTCGGTGGACATTAACTGGACCTGAACCTTATCGGCAATGGTCATGTTTTTAAATTGCTTCGTGGTTAATATCTGAAGCATAACAACATATTTCTCATGCATATTACCATAATACAGTTCATTGCCGCAGCGTACCAGCGGGCGGCCTTTATATAAAAGAAATTCAGATTTCTTTTTGCCAGTCTTTTTTTTGGACTGATTTTTACTATCACTGCTCTTTTCTGCCATTGCAATCCTCCTAATAGTGGTTTGATTATCGATTTTACCACATAAAGTGCTTAATGTAAAGCATAAGAACCTGCACCTTTATTTGACCAATCAAAATATCCCCACATCTGTGGGGATATAAATCAACTGTCTAAATAGGCCTTAACCAAAACCCTAAGCAATTCATCACGGTCTATGCGGCGAATTAAACTTCGTGCGTTATTGTGGGTGGTAATGTATGTCGGATCCTCAGACAATAAATACCCTACAAGTTGGTTTATTGGGTTATACCCTTTTTCACGAAGGGCATCATAAACCGCTGTAAGCACCTGTTTCATTTCCTGTTCCTTATCACTGCCTAAAGAAAAGGTCATGGTTCTGTCCAGCATATCATCACCTCAGCTTTCAAAATGCACACCGCCATATACTAAACTTTTCCTTATTTTTAATTATAGTACATAAATACGCATATTTCAAGTGATTTATGACCTTAAAATGCAACCTTTTTCTTTTAATTTTATTATGATTTTATTAAGAATGGCATCAACCTCCTCGTCCTTGAGGGTAGATTGTGCACTTCGGAATGTTAAACTATAGGCAACGCTTTTTTTGCCCTTTTCAATCTGCTCGCCTTGATACACATCAAAAAGGGCAATACTCTCAAGATTCCGCCCTGCAAAATTTCTAATAGTGCTTTCAATTTCGGCAACTGCAAGATTTCTGTCGCACACAAGTGCTAAGTCCCGCTCAATGGCGGGAAAACGCGGCAGCGACTTATACAAAACAAGCTCCTGCTTGACGCCAAATAGAGATTCAACGGAAATTTGCGCTACATATACCCGCGTATTTACGCCGAACCGTTCGGCTGTGTCAGGATGAACCTCTCCCATTACAGCTAATATTTCATCGTTATACAAAGCCTGTGCTTGTCTGCCCGGATGCAAAAACGGTTCTTCTGATGCTTCAAAAACGGGAACAATGCCGAACAATGAGAAAACATCCTCTACTATGCCTTTAAGTGTAAAGAAATCTTCTCCATCGCCATACATCCCAATGGAAAGCTTATAAGCTTCTTTGGGCTGCTCACTTGCATTGTCGGATTTCGGTAAAAAAACCTTGTCAAGCTCGAAGAGTCTTGCGCCGGGTATTTTGCGGTTAAAGTTGAGTGAAATAACATTAAGCATACTGCTCACAAGCTGAGTGCGCATAACCGAATACTCTTCGCCAAGCGGGTTGAGTAAACAAACAGTCTGTCTGCGGCTGTCATTTTCGGGCAAATCGAGCATGTCAAATGCTTTTTTGCTGATAAATGAATAACTCATGGTTTCATAAAACCCGAGAGCGATCAGCCTACTTTTAATGTTGTCGGCACACAAACGCTTATGTGATTTTTGGCCGCGCACAACTGCTCCGTGCATTGGTCTGCCCACAATATGGTCATATCCATAAATGCGTATCACTTCTTCAGCTATATCGGCACGAACCTGTATATCGTCACGAAAAGAGGGAACGGCACAAGTTAGCTTGTCACCTGAAAGTGTCGTGGTAATTGAAAGCCTGTTTAATATATCTGCCATAGTATCAGCCGGTATTTCAATTCCCAACAGCGCATTTACATCAGCAGTCGAAACGGTTATAATCCGTTTATCGGGCAAGCCGTTGTTGCAGTCGATATTGCCGTCAACAATATCACCGGCGTCAAGCTCATATATCAACTGAAGCGCCCGTTCCATTGCGTATTCGACATTCAAAATATCCACGCCTTTTTCAAATCGCGCGCTGGATTCGGTGCGCAGCCCCAATGTTCGTGCAGTATGCCTTACACTGTCACGGCGGAACTTGGCAGATTCAAAAAATATTGTTGCAGTATCGTCTTTTATTCCGCTGTCAAGGGATCCCATAATACCTGCAAGGCATGACGGATTGTCAGCATCGGCAATTGCAAGCATATCTTTTGAAAGCTTTTGTTCATTGCCGTCGAGAGTTGTCATGGTTTCGCCGTCACGAGCTCGGCGCACAACAATTTTGCCACCGCGCACATCACGCAAATCAAAGGCATGCATGGGTTGACCTGTTTCCAGCATTACATAGTTAGTTATATCTACAATATTATTTATGGGACGCATGCCTGCGGCTTTAAGGAATTTTTGCATCCAGTCGGGGGACTGGGCAATGCGCACATTAGTTACCACTCTGCCATAATAGCGCGGGCATAGGTCGGCATCTTCAACTGAAACCTCAATATATTCATGCACATTACCGCCAATTGTCTTATAATGTGGCTGCGGCAGCTTTAACTCAGTATTAAATGCCACTGCAACTTCTCGAGCAATGCCAAGAACACTTTGACAATCGGGGCGGTTTGCCGTAACCGAAAAATCGATAATAATATCGTCAAGCCCTATAACGGTGCGCATATCTGTGCCGGCGGAATATTCTTCTTTCAAAATGAGTATACCGTGCACTTCGGCACCGGGATAATCCCATTCTTTAAGGCACAGTTCTTCGCCGGAACAAAGCATTCCGTAAGAGTCTATACCTCTGAGCTTTCCTTTTTTTATATGCATACCATTTGGCAAATGCGAATTATGCAAAGCAACGGGCACAAGTGCTTCTTCAAACACATTGTCCGCCCCTGTTACTATCTGTAACGGCTGCTGTTGCCCGATATCAATTTGACATATTTGCAGCCTGTCGGCATCGGGATGCTTTTCTATTTTGACAATGCGCCCCACAACCACATTGCTCATACTTT
>DHNF01000008.1:0-253 GCA_002409375.1 Ruminococcaceae bacterium UBA5423 | reverse complement strand
GACTGCACCATTTTATCACAAAGCTGCTGGATAGATACATCAATTTCAACATATCTGCGCAGCCAGTTATATGAAATCTTCATTGTGTGTTCAGTTCCTTTCCATTTTTTAAACTATTATCAACTGTAGATATTCCCGCCTTTGCCGGTCTTGTTTATCTAAACTGTTTTAGGAACCGCAAATCATTTTCAAACAGTAGTCGGATATCGTTAATTTTATGTCTTGTCATTGTCAGCACGGGATACCCGGTTCT
>DHNF01000152.1 GCA_002409375.1 Ruminococcaceae bacterium UBA5423 | reverse complement strand
TGAGGAGAGCGGATTGAGCCGTGACGGGCGTGCCCTGTTCCTTTTTGTCTCCACGGCTCAATCCGCTCTCCTCAATGGACACACGGTGGAGTTGCGCATGGCCCCAAACCGCGCAGCTTTAGACTTTCGCTGCCCAAAAAAGTCAGACGGCTTGCATTCAAATCTGCATTTTCTTCAAAGGTTGCATCGGGCGACATGATTGTAGTTGAATCGCTAAAGCTTGATGAAATAAAGACTAAAACTATGGTGAATGTTTTGGGAGCTCTGGGCGTCGACAGCAAGGCTTTGATTGTGCTGTCGCAGTCGGACAGCAATGTTATCAAATCATCCCGCAACATTCCCGGTGTCAAAACCGCACAGGTCAACACACTGAATGTATATGATATTCTCAATGCCGACAAATTTATTGTCGTCAGAGATGCCGTGTCAAAAATCGAGGAGGTGTACAAATAATGAACGCTCGCGACATTATCTTGGCGCCTGTGGTTACAGAAAAATCGGTTGGGCTGTTAGGCGACAAGAAGTACACTTTTCGTGTTGCTAAAGGCGCAAACAAAATCGAAATCGCCAGGGCGGTTGAAGAAATTTTCGGTGTAAAAGTCGATAAAGTCAATACCGTCAGCATGAAGGGACACCTTCGCCGTCAAGGCAGATTTGAAGGGTATACCCCCTCATGGAAAAAGGCAATCGTTACATTAACAAACGATTCTAAAACAATAGAGTTTTTTGACGGCTTGTTTTAATTTATTGAAACAAGTGGCCTTTTTAAAGGCCGGGCAACGTATGGGATTTCAAGGCGCCTAAACCGAGAAATATCCCGCTAAGCCAGAGATTAGGAGAGTGATAAAACCATGGCAATAAAGTTATATAAGCCGACCACTCCCGGACGACGCGATATGTCAAAAGTAGACTATAGCAATCTGTCCAAAGTGGATCCGGAAAAGAGCCTTTTAGCGCCTCTGACAAAAAAGGCCGGCCGCAATAGTTATGGTCGCATTACAGTGCGCCATAGAGGCGGAGGAAACCGGCGCAAATACAGAATTATTGATTTTAAACGCAATAAAATCGAAATGACCGCCAAAGTGCTCACACTTGAATATGATCCGAACCGCAGTGCACATATTGCCCTTGTGCAATATGAAGACGGCGAAAAAAGATATATTATAGCACCTCAGGGGCTTAAGGTCGGGGATACTGTAGTATCCGGTGAACATGTTGATATTAAGGCCGGCAATGCTTTAAAACTTTCTAATATTCCCACCGGAACATTTATCCACAATGTTGAAATGCACCCCGGCAAAGGGGCGCAGCTTGCACGCAGCGCAGGAACAATGGCGCAGCTTATGAGCAAGGAAAACAACATGGCCTTAATCAGGTTGCCCTCAGGCGAAATGAGATATGTACCACTTAATTGTATGGCAACCATCGGACAGGTCGGCAATGTCGATCACGAAAATGTCAAATTAGGTAAAGCTGGTGTCAAGCGCCACTTGGGATTCAGACCTTCAGTTCGAGGTTCTGCTATGAACCCCACCGATCACCCGCACGGCGGCGGCGAGGGCAAAGCACCGATAGGTCTTCCCAGTCCTGTTACACCGTGGGGCAAGCCCACCCTGGGGTACAAAACGCGTGCGCGTCACAGCCGTACGGACAAATTTATTGTCAAACGCCGTGGCAGTAAGTAACGAAAGGAGATTCATTATTTATGGGTAGAAGCGTAAAGAAGGGTCCTTTCGTACAGCCTGCGCTGCTCAAAAGGATTCAGGAAATGAACAAAGCCGGAGAAAAAAAGATATTGAAAACATGGAGTCGCGCCTCCACGATATTTCCGGATTTTGTAGGGCATACGATAGCAGTCCACGACGGACGCAAGCATGTGCCAGTATATATTACAGAGGATATGGTAGGTCACAAGCTGGGAGAGTTTGCTCCCACCCGCACCTTTAGAGGTCATGCAGGGTCCAAAACGACCGCCAGCCGATAAGCTGCTGAAAGGAGAGAAACCAAATGGAAGCAAGGGCGCAAATTAAATATGCCCGTATTTCCCCGCGGAAGGTTGCGATTGTTCTCGACCTTATCCGCAACAAGCCGGTTGACGTAGCGCTGGCAATATTAAAAAATACTCCAAAGGCGGCTTGCGAATATCTCGAAAAGCTTCTTGAGTCGGCCATATCGAATGCAGAAAACAACAACAATATGGAACGCAGCAGCCTTTATATCGATGAGTGTTATGTATGTCCCGGCCCCATTCTTAAACGAATCCGTCCGAGAGCACACGGTCGTGCGTACCGCATCAACAAGAGGACATCACACATAACCCTTGTGCTCAGGGAAAAGGAATAGGCGAGGAGGAGTATTATGGGACAAAAAGTTAATCCGAAAGGTCTTAGAGTCGGAGTTATTAAGGACTGGAACTCTCGTTGGTTTGTCAAGAAAAGCGAATTTGCTGATACCTTGATTTCCGACTATAAGCTACGCAAATATCTTAAAACTAAGCTTTACGGTGCCGGTGTTCCGCAAATTGAAATCGAGCGCGATGCTTCACGGGTTCGCATTAATATTCATTGTGCAAGACCGGGCATTGTTATAGGCAAAGGCGGATCCGAAATCGAGAAGCTGCGCAAGGAATGCCAAAAAATGCTTGGCAAACCCACACTAATCAACATTGTTGAGGTGCGCAACCCGGATGCAAACGCACAACTTGTTGCTGAAAGCATTGCTGCACAGCTAGAAAAACGCACTTCATTCAGACGTGCAATGAAACAGGCTATCGGCCGTGCAATGAGGCTCGGAGTAAAAGGTATAAAGACACAGGTGTCCGGTCGGTTGGGTGGCGCTGAAATCGCGCGTACCGAGCACTATCATGAGGGCACCATTCCGCTGCAGACATTGCGCGCCGACATTGATTACGGGTTTACCGAAGCCCACACCACTTATGGCCGTATCGGTGTTAAAGTATGGATCTACCGCGGCGAGGTGTTGGGAACGACGGCCAAATCCAAAAGAGAAGGAGGCCGCAAATAAATGCTAATGCCTAAAAGAGTCAAATACCGCCGTGTTCATCGCGGCCGTATGACCGGTAAGGCTACGCGCGGCACAACCATTAACTATGGTCAATACGGTCTTGCCGCTCTCGAACCGGCTTGGATTACCTCTAATCAAATCGAGGCCGCACGTATTGCCATGACTCGTTATGTCAGACGCGGAGGCCAAGTATGGATAAAGATATTCCCCGACAAGCCGGTTACTGAAAAGCCGGCTGAAACAAGAATGGGTTCGGGGAAAGGCTCGCCGGAATACTGGGTTGCAGTCGTAAAACCCGGGCGTATATTGTTTGAAATGGGCGGTGTTTCCGAAGAAGCCGCACGCGAGGCTCTAAGGCTTGCGGCCAACAAGCTGCCTATAAAATGTAAGTTTGTAAAAAAAGAAAAAGGCGCCGGTACTAACAATGTTGTTGCTGATTTGCCGGATAACGCCGCCGTAACCGGTGCAGAGGAAACGGATGGTGAGCAGAAATGAAAGCAAGTGAATTGGAAAAAATCCGTGAAATGTCCGAAAATGAAATGCAAGGCAGACTAAAGGATTTGAAGACCGAATTGTTTAACCTTCGGTTTCAGCATGCGATCAATCAGCTCGACAACCCGATGCGCCTGAAGGCTGTTAAAAAAGAAATCGCGATAATAAAAACAATATTACGCGAAAATGAGCTTAAAAACAGCGCTGAGGCGTAACGGAAGGAGGAGTGCACAGTGAGTGATCGTAATCTTAGAAAAACTCGCGTTGGCGAGGTTGTCAGCGACAAAATGGATAAAACCGTAGTTGTTGCTATTGAAGACAATGTTCGCCATCCGCTTTACAAGAAAATTATTAAGCGAACAATTAAGCTTAAAGCTCATGATGAGAACAATGAATGCCGCATAGGCGACCGTGTCGCAATAATGGAAACGCGTCCTTTATCCAAAGATAAAAGATGGCGTGTAACAAGAATTGTTGTCAAAGCCAAGTAATGTCGGCTTTACTGAAAGGAGGAACGACTTGTGATTCAACAGCAATCCCGCCTTAAAGTTGCCGACAACACCGGCGCGAAAGAAATAATGTGCATTCGCGTTTTAGGTGGTTCCGGCAGAAGGTATGCAAATATTGGCGACGTCATTGTGGCTTCGGTCAAAAAAGCCACACCCGGCAGCGTTGTCAAAAAAGGTGAAGTCATAAGGGCCGTAATCGTTCGTTCGGCAAAAGGGGTTCGGCGCGATGACGGCACATATATTCGTTTTGATGAAAATGCAGCAGTAATAATACGTGATGATAAAAACCCCAGAGGTACACGTATATTTGGACCGGTAGCAAGGGAATTACGTGAAAAGGATTATCTTAAAATCCTAAGCCTTGCCCCCGAAGTGCTTTGATGGGAGGTGGCGAAAATGAATAAAAAACTTCATGTAAAAAAAGACGACACCGTCCTGATAATCAGCGGCGACGACCGCGGCAAAAAGGGCAAGGTGCTCGAAGTAAGTCCCAAAGAAGGAAAGGTCATCGTAGAGGGCCGCAACATGGTGAAAAAGCACGTTAAGCCGCGTAAAATGGGTGATCCGGGTGGCATAATCGAATCTGCAGGAGCTATGTATGCATCCAAGGTCATGGTTATTTGCCCTCACTGCAACAAGCCGACACGCGTCGGGAATAAAAAATTCGCCGATGGAACCAAGTCGCGTATTTGCCGGCGATGTGGCGAAACCGTCTAAGGAGGTTAACAGCAAATGGCCAGAGTGCTGGAGTTTTACAAGCAGGATGTTATTCCTGCAATGATGAAAAAATTCGGCTATAAAAGCGTTATGCAGGTTCCCAAACTTAATAAGATTGTTATAAATGTAACCACGGGAGAAGCGCGTGAAAACGCCAAGGTAATTGAGTCAATAATTGCAGATTTATCTGCAATTACAGGACAGCGCCCGTTGGTGTGCAAGGCGAAAAAGTCGGTAGCTAACTTTAAGCTTCGGGAAGGCATGAATATAGGTGCAAAGGTTACACTTCGCGGACAGCGTATGTACGAATTTCTTGACAGGCTGTTCAACGTTGCACTGCCGCGTGTTCGAGATTTTCGCGGAATGAATCCCAATTCATTCGACGGCCGCGGCAATTATAACCTGGGCATCAAGGAACAGCTTATATTTCCCGAAATAGATTATGACAAGATTGACAGGGTGCGGGGCATGGATATATGCTTTGTAACCACCGCAAAAACCGATGAAGAAGCACGCGAGCTGCTCACACTTATGGGCGCTCCATTTCAAAGTTAAGGAGGGGATACCGTGGCAAAAACATCCATGAGATACAAGCAAATGCGCACACCCAAATATTCAACACGCCGGTATAACCGATGCAAAATCTGCGGGCGTCCCCACGCCTATCTGCGTAAATACGGTGTATGCCGTATTTGTTTCAGAGAGCTCGCCTATAATGGTGAGATTCCCGGCGTGCGGAAAGCAAGCTGGTAAGCAATAGCTAAAGGAGGTTGACGGAATGCAAATCACCGATACCATTGCCGATATGCTGACGAGAATACGCAATGCAAATTCGGCCAAACACGATTCGGTTGATATCCCCGCTTCCAACATGAAGAAGGCTATTGCCCAGATTCTTGTTGACGAGGGATATATCAAAAATTATCAGTTTATCAAAGATGACAAGCAGGGTATTATTCGCATTTTCCTTAAGTACCAGGGTCCGTCTAAAACGCCGGTTTTGTTGGGCCTGCGGAGAGTTTCCAAGCCCGGACTGCGTATTTATTCAAACAGCGAGAATATGCCCAGAGTGCTTAAGGGCATCGGAACCGCCATTGTTTCCACATCAAAGGGTGTCATGACAGACAAGAAGGCACGCAGTGAGAACGTCGGCGGCGAAGTCCTGGCATTTA
>DHNF01000088.1:2218-9234 GCA_002409375.1 Ruminococcaceae bacterium UBA5423 | reverse complement strand
TCTTTATTTTGTACCAATTACTTTAATTATTATTTTATAATAAAAACAGATTACCAAGTGAACAATACATTTCGCTTTTCCATTCAAACGTAGTCGGAATATATTGACGCATACAAATATTAGAGATATAATGTAAAACCATAGAGCAAAAACAATATTATAAGTGAGGGTTTGATAAGAATGATTTCCGGTGCCGCGGCAATGGTGAAATGTCTTGAGCTGGAAGGCGTGCAGGTTGCGTTTGGCTATATTGGCGCAACTATATGCCCGTTTTACGACGAGCTTGTCAAGAGCAGCATTCACCATGTAATGGTACGCACAGAACAAAACGCGGCACACTCGGCAAGTGGTTACGCCAGAATTTCCGGCCGTCCGGGCGTTTGTATCTCAACCTCGGGTCCGGGTGCCACCAACCTGCTGACAGGCATAGCATCTGCCTATATGGATTCAATTCCGCTTGTTGCAATTACAGGTCAGGTGCGCAGTGACTTGCTTGGGCGCGATGTGTTTCAGGAAGCCGACATAACCGGCGCTGCGGAACCGTTCACAAAACATTCTTATCTTGTAAAACGCGCACGGGACTTGCCTCGAATTATGAAAGAGGCTTTTCACATATCAGCAACCGGCCGCCCCGGTCCTGTGCTTATAGATGTGCCGATTGACATGCAAAAGACCATGATACCCGATTTTGATTATGATTTCCCTGTCGACATCATTGGTTATAAACCAAGTGTGCTGGGTCATTCTTTACAGATAAAAAAAGCAATCGAAGCAATAAGTGAAAGCAGCCGTCCGGTTATATGTGCAGGTGGCGGCGTGTTTTCGGCCAATGCGAACGGGCTTTTGCAGAAATTTGTGGAAAAATCCAATATACCGGTTATATGCACAATGATGGGTATCGGGGCACTTCCATCCGGACATGCTTTAAATCTTGGTATGCTGGGCAGCCATGGCTGTGCTCCGGCAAATAAGGCAATACGAGATGCAGACCTTTTGATCCTTATGGGTGCCCGAGTCGGTGACAGGGCTGTTGCATCTCCCGGGCAGGTGGCCGAACGCGCTAAAATAATCCATATTGACATAGACCCTGCCGAAATAGGCAAAAATATGTCTGCTCATATTCCTATCGTGGGCAATTTAAGAAATGTTTTAACTGAACTTATTCAAAAATGCGACTGGCAATCACCATCTGAATGGGTAGCAAGGGTAACAGACAGAAAAAAACGATACTCACAGGTGGACATTCCTTTGACACAAGACTTTGTCGAACCCAAAGCCTTTATGCGCAAATTGTCCCAAAAAATGAAACCGGATTCGGTTATTTGCGCTGATGTCGGGCAAAACCAGATTTGGTCGGCAAACTATTTCGAGGTTAAAAGTGGACGGTTCCTGACATCTGGCGGAATGGGCACAATGGGTTATTCAATACCATGTGCCGTCGGCTCAAAAATTGCATCGCCCGACAAGCAAGTCTGCGCAGTATGCGGCGACGGATCTTTTCAGATGAGCATTATGGAGCTTGCTACAATATGCCAAGAAAACATTGGCGTTAAAATTGTGATTATGCGAAACAACCGTCTCGGAATGGTGCGCGAACTTCAGGACAGACAGTATGGGTGCCGGCACAGTGCTGTTTATCTTGACTGCAATCCTGATTTTGTTCAAATCGCAAATGCATACGGGATATCGGCGCGTGCCGTTTCAAGTAATAGTGAAGTTGAGGACGCAATTGACGAAATGTTGTGCACCGATAAGCCTTTTTTACTTGAATGCAGTGTTAACCCCGATTATCCGTCACTTTGAGGAGGAATGTCGCATGAAATATACTATTTCGGTATTGGTCGAAAACCATGCCGGCGTTTTATCCAAGGTGTCCGGATTATTTTCCCGCCGAGGCTTTAATATAGAATCGCTCGCCGTTGGTGTTACCGAAGATACATCAATTTCAAGAATGACTATTGTTGTTGATGGTGACGAATATATTGTTGAACAGCTTGAAAAACAGCTTAACAAATTAATTCCTGTAATAAAGGTAAAAACGCTTGTCCCTGCTGAAACAATTGCACGAACACTGTCGATTATAAAGGTTGCGGCAGGCAACGGCAAGCGCGAAGATGTAATGCGTATATCAGAACTTATGGGCGCACGGATAGTTGATGTAACCCGCAGCACGCTTACACTGGAATTTGCAGACACTATTGAGCGAACCGAGACACTTGAAACACTGTTAAAGCCTTATGGAGTTAAAGAAATAGTGCGCACCGGCATTATCGCGCTTGAAAAAGGTCCAAACGCCTTACGCCCTACCAAAAGGGAATGAGGTTTACGGAATATGCGAATCCGCATTAGGATGGCTTAATACTTATTCTCCGTGTACGCAGAAGTGAGAATAATATATAGTGCTTGTCTTACTATAAAATTCGCATTTAATATAAAATAGCCGCACAAAACGGCACAGGAGGAGTTTATATGGCAAAAATTTATTATCAAAGCGATTGTAATCTTGGAGTACTCAAGGGCAAAACCGTTGCCGTGATAGGGTATGGCTCACAGGGACACGCACATGCTTTAAACCTGCATGATAGCGGTGTTGATGTTGTGGTCGGTCTTTATGAAGGCTCAAAAAGCTGGAGCAAGGCCGAGGCCGCAGGGCTTAAGGTTATGACGGCAGCCGATGCAGCAAAAGCCGCCGATGTCATAATGGTGCTCATTAACGATGAGCGACAGGCCGATCTATACAAAAATGATCTTGCCCCTCATCTTACTGCCGGCAAGGCACTTGCCTTTGCACACGGATTTAACATTCATTACGAACAGATTGTTCCTCCGGAAGATATCGACGTGTTTATGATTGCGCCAAAAGGGCCCGGTCATACAGTGCGCAGCGAGTATGTCGAGGGCAAGGGCGTGCCATGCCTTGTTGCAATTCACCAAAACTCTACAGGCCGCGCGCTTGATACCGCACTTGCATATGCCGCAGGCATTGGCGGGGCACGTGCCGGCGTATTGGAAACAACCTTTAAGGATGAAACTGAAACCGACCTTTTTGGTGAACAAGCAGTCCTGTGCGGCGGTGTAACTGCATTGATGAAGGCCGGCTTTGAAACGCTTGTCGAAGCAGGTTATGCGCCTGAGAACGCTTATTTCGAGTGTATACATGAAATGAAACTTATTGTCGACCTGATTTATAAGGGCGGCTTTTCCATGATGCGTTATTCGATTTCTGATACAGCCGAATTTGGTGATTATGAAACCGGCAATCGCATTATTACCGATGATGTAAGAAAAGAAATGAAAAAGGTTCTTAGTGAAATCCAGGACGGAACATTTGCGTCAAAATGGATTAACGAAAACAAGGTTGGTCGCTCACACTTTAACGCCTGCCGTCGTATTGAATCCTCACACGAACTTGAGGCTGTCGGCAGGAATCTCCGCAAAATGTATAGCTGGAACGAAGAAGAATAAAATATTTTCACACAGAGAAAACCTCGTGCCGCCAAATCGGAGGCACGAGGTTTTCATACTTTCGCATCACGCCCTACTGTAGGGAGCGCCGTCCCCGGCGCTCCGATTGAATTGTGTCAACGATAATCTTGAATATTTATGAATATTGATTCATCGTTCTAAATGATGCGGAACGCCGAGGACGGCGTTCCCTACATGATTTCGTGGTAATTATAAGTATGGTGAAACAACCCCATCCCAGCCGATATAATAATATCTTCCGGTAACGGCGTGATAGGGCATCACGCCCTACGGTTGGTACGAGAAATAGTTAAAGTGAAAAACCACTGTGCCATATGTTCGGCGCAGTGGTTTTATCATTTTATTCCTGTCCTAAAATTGGCGGTGTGCCGGTTGGCAACACAATCTCAGTGGCGTCTGATGTGTCGCTTTCCATAATCTTTTTAAACTGCTCGGAGTCCATTTTTTCGTTTGCAAACAAGTATTGTGCAACAGCGTGCAGTTTATCTTTATGCTCGGACAGCTTGCGTTCTGTTTCGGAATAACATTGACCGATAATTGCCTTAATTTCGGCATCAATCTTAGCAGCAACCTCTTCCGAGTAATTGCGGGTATGACCAAAGTCACGTCCTAAGAAAATCTCGTTAGCATCTGAAGATCCGTATAGTATCGGACCCAAATCCTTAGACATTCCATATTTAATAACCATATTTCGTGCGGTATCGGTTGCGCGCTCAATATCATTGGCGGCCCCGGTCGAAATGTCTGCAAGCACAAGCGCCTCGGCAACACGTCCGCCAAGCATGACCTGAATGCCCTCCAGCATCTCGGCCTTTAAACGGTAGTTTTTATCGGTCTGTGGCAGGCTCATGGTATAACCGCCCGCCATTCCGCGCGGTATAACTGAGATCTGATGAACGGGATCCTGTGTCGGGGAATAAAAAGTGACAACTGCATGGCCGGCCTCATGATATGCTGTAAGCTTTTTATCCTTGTCTGTTATCACATGGCTTCGTTTTTCGGTGCCCATAACTACCTTAATAGCAGCCTCTTCAATTTCAGGCATGGTAATTGAATGGTGTCCCTTGCGCGCTGCGAGCAGTGCGGCCTCGTTTAGAAGGTTTTCCAAATCTGCTCCGGTAAAGCCAGCAGTCGTCTTTGCAATGACAGACAAATCCACATCGGGCGCTAACGGCTTACCGCGCGCATGTACCTTTAGTATTTCCTCTCGTCCCCTGATATCGGGATAATTGACAACTATCTGGCGATCAAAACGACCGGGACGCATCAAAGCCGGGTCCAAAATGTCGGGGCGGTTGGTTGCAGCAATCATAATGACGCCTTCGTTTGCACCAAACCCGTCCATTTCCACAAGCAGCTGATTGAGTGTCTGCTCGCGCTCATCATGGCCGCCGCCAAGGCCGGCACCACGCTGCCGACCAACTGCGTCAATTTCATCTATGAAGATAATGCAAGGCGAATTCTTTTTTGCCTGGTCAAACAAATCGCGCACTCTCGATGCACCTACGCCGACATACATTTCGACAAAATCCGAACCAGAAATAGAGAAAAACGGAACGCCTGCCTCCCCGGCAACAGCACGGGCAAGCAAGGTTTTTCCCGTACCAGGAGGACCGACGAGCAGCACGCCTTTTGGAACTCGCGCGCCCAGCTCCTTAAACTTTCTGGGCTGCTTAAGAAAATCAACAATTTCACGCAGCTCTTCTTTTTCCTCATCAGCACCGGCTACGTCTGCAAATGTGGTTTTACGCTTTTCATCAGCAGGCTGCTTGACACGCGCTTTGCCAAACCCCATTGCTCTGCCGCCGTCTATTGATGAAAGCGAACGCCGCATCATTACCCACATGACGATAAAAAATACAATTATCAGTAATGAAGGCAGTAAATTAATAATCCAGGGCAGCTCACTAACTGGTTGATAATCATATGATACAACATCATTGTCCGGGTTGTCGTCCCGGTTAGCTTCGTTTACAATATCTCGGACGTCCGAAAGAAATAAATTTACATCGGGCACTGTATATTTGATTATGTCCTTATCATCAATTTTACCGTCGTTATTTAAATCCTCACGGTATTGCTGACGCAAAGTCAAAGCCAGCGTACCGTTACCAAGATCCAGCGTATATTTCTCGACCTTGTTTTGCTCAAAATAACGGACAATATCTGAATATACGGTTTTGTCAAGCGTCGCGCGGGAATCCATAAGCAGCCACAATCCGACAAAAATAAGCAGCGGTATTCCAAGCAGCAGCCCGACATTTCGTATTATTTTCCCATAATCATTGTTATTGGACTCCAAAAAATTCACTCCTAACTAATAATAATTTCGGTTAATCCTCATATATCTCGGGCTTCAAAATGCCGATGTACGGTAAATTTCGGTATTTCTCAGCGTAATCAAGCCCATAACCTACAATAAACTTATCGGGAACCTCGGCACCTACATAATCGGCTTTGATATCAACACGCCGGCGTTCCGGCTTATCTAGCAACGTACACAGGCGTATGCTGCGGGGGTGCCGAGAGGTCAGGTTTTTGAGAAGAAAGGATAGTGTCATTCCAGAGTCCAGAATATCCTCAACTACCAAAACATCCTTGCCCTTAAGTGTCATTTCCAAATCCTTCAAGATGCGGACTTCACCGGTTGTGGCTGTGCCCGAACCATAGCTCGAAACTGATAAAAAATCTATCGAACAAGGCACCGTGACTGCGCGCATCAAGTCGGCCATAAACATTAGCGAGCCTTTAAGCACACTAATCATAACAAGATCCTTGCTCTTGTAATCACAGCTTATTTGTTTGCCTAAACGTAAAACAATATCGGCAATTTGTTCTGCCGAAAATAAAATTTCTCCAACATCCTCATGCAGACCCACAGCCTAACCAACTCCTTCGCTAAACGGATTCCAGCACCATCACCCGGCGGCAGGTGGCGTCAATAAGCACCCGCTCGTCACACCCCAAGCCGCCAACAAGCACAATCCCGTGTTCATCACAGACTACCGGAACGGTATCGCGCATGACAGCCGGTATTTTATGCTCATTAAATAATTTTTTTAATGTTTTTTTAATATTTCGCCCCGCCGGTCGGTATGCATCGCCCGGCCTGCGTCCTCTTAAAATAAGTTGCCCACTTATCTTATCATAATTAAGCGAATATTTTAATAAGTTTTTATGAATTTTTTGCTGTTTTTCAAATACATCCAAAGACAAAAGAGCCGGTCTGTATATTTTGCCATAAAATGTGAAGGAAATACCGATTTTCAGCTCTATTTCCACCTCGTCGGTCGAAATAGCACCTTGAAGTCTATTCCATAATAAAAACCGGCCTTGTGTGACACGCGCTTCCAATCCGCCAAACAGAGTTAACGCACCGCCTGACTTTAACAATCCTTGCATTAAGCTGACATGTCTTTGAGAAAGCCCTAAGGCGGCTTTTTGATCAACAAGCCCAACCGCTAATTTAAGTGCGCGTGTCTGCAGCGGCAACGGCAATTTATCCAGAGCCAAAGCATCGTACCCGCCGT